>USJO01000005.1 GCA_900555075.1 uncultured Clostridium sp. | reverse complement strand
GCTCTTTTTCTTACTTCAAAAGAACCAAATCCAACTAATTGAACTTTATCTCCTTCAATTAGTGCTTCTGTTATTACATCAACAAATGCATTTACAGATGCTTCTGCTCCCTTTTTAGTATCTCCTGTTTTTGCAGCTATTGCTGCGATTAATTCAGCTTTGTTCATTTAAAACTACCTCCTATAAAAGTTTGATTTAGTGTAGATGTGTACCTACTATTTAGATAATTCGCCATATTTAGCTAAAATCCTTCTTTTTTTTTTATTATGTTTTTTTATTTTTCTTTATTTTTCAATCTTTTTAAGATACTTGTTTCCTGTAACAGGCTATTTTACAGTATCTTTCGGTTTCTTGTTTTGTAAATTTTATTTCCATATGGCAACATACAAATTTCCTCTTTTGATAGTATTCTTAGAAAAACTATTGCTATTACATATGATATTCCTCCTATTATTAATGAAAAGATTAAGTTTAAGTTTTGTGATATACATATTTGCAAATTACTATATGTAGTTAATGAAATTAATACCATAATAGTTGTGGTCACAATTGGTTTTAATACAAATTTTATTATATTAAAGTTGATAGGTACATATTTTTTTAGATAATAAAAACTTATTATAAATGTTATTATGTGACTAATTATTGTTGATATTATTGCACCATTAATATTTAAATCTTTAATTTGTAATAATACAACATTTAAAGTTAGTTTAACAATTGCACCTATACCAATAGCAATTGCTGGTTCCTTTACTCTTTTTAACCCTTGTAGTACTCCTCCTATAGTTTGTGTAATTGCTACGAAGATTATACTCAGCGAGCTCAACTTAAGCATTGTTTTTCCTAAATATGCGTTTGGAAAAAGTAGTTTTAATATTGGCTCTGCAAAAATGAATAAAATTGCTGTACATGGCAGACTTATTAATATTGTTGCTAATATTGAAAATTTTATTCTTTTAATTGCCTGAGTTATTTCTCCTCTAGCTTGAGCTGCTGAAATTGTTGGAACTAGTGTTATTGCAAATGCTATATTAAAAGAATATGGTAAGACTACTAAACCTTCAACTTTCCCACTTAAAATCCCATATTGGAATTTGGCATTTTCTCTATCCATATATTTACCAATTATATTTACAATTGTAAATGTATCAATTGTTTTGTTTGCTGTAGCAAGTAGTGAAGTTATAGTTATTGGAAATGATATATATAATATATTTTTTATTATCCTACTTATGCATTCTCTTTCCTTTAATGTTGAAGTTATAACGTCCTTCCATATTTCTTGCTTATTCTTAAAATATAAAATATACAAATAAGCAAAGCTGAAAAAAGTTGAAATAGTTGCTGCAATTGCCGCTCCTGCAACTATTGTAGCAGTATTTTTCTTTGATAAAGTAGACAAAATCTCTACCATTATTATTGTTAGTATTGTTTTTAATATCTGCTCTAAAGATTGTGAATTTGCTGTTATCCTTATTTTTTCTCTTCCATTGAAATATCCTCGAAGCACTGATGAAACTGCAACAATAAATATAGATGGTGCTAGAGCCATTATTGTCATTTCTGCCTCAGGTATTCCTAAATAATTATTAGCAATTTTATTTGCATTCAAAAATAAAACTGTTGTACCTATAAATCCTATGCCACCAAATATAGAAATTGCAACTTTAAATATTCTATATGCTCCCTTATTGTCTCCTAATGCTACCTTTGCTGATATCATTTGTGATATTGCATTTGGCACACCAATAGAAGATATTGCTAAAAATAAAGTATAAACTTGGAAGCCCGCAGAAAATATAGCATTACCTGTATCTCCAAAGCCCTGTTTATTTGTAAGATATATTTTATATACAAGTCCTGCAAGTTTTATGATAATTTGTGATAACATTAATATCATTACACCTTGCATAAAGCTCTGTTTATTTTTTTTCAATCATTTGCCTCCATTTCCGTGTTGTTAATACAAGTTTATGGTAAATTTTATGATAAAATTACTAAAAAGACTTGTTTTTTTTCGACTTTTATAGGATAATATATATGTATAAATATGTTATTGGAGGAATTAACGGTGAAGTTATTGGATAAATTTTTAAAACTCTTAAAAACAGATAGAAATACATTCTTTACATATATATTAACATTGTTAACTGCTTATATTTTAATAGATAGAATTGTTGAATTAATTTTCTTATGTTCTACTGGAATGTCAGTAAATTATTGGGGACCGATTAAATATACATTTGCTTTAGCTTGTCCAATTTTTGCATATGCATTTTCAATTCCATCAAAATTTGCTAAATCAGACAAAGTAAAGCTTTCATTCTTTTATGCTTTTTGGGTTGCCTTCTATATTATAGGAATTTCAATGGCTATTCAATGGCTTAATAGATTAGCTTGGATTGGTGTAATGTCTGTGCCTAATGCAAATACATTTTTATCAACATTTGCTAGAGCTACAAAAAGAGCACTTTCACTAACTCCAATTTATATATTATTAATGACATTTTATAAATTATTTTTCTGGTTATATAAAATAATTAATGACCCAATTTTTCCTAACAACTTCCAAGACTCTATCCTTGATTATGGAGGAATAGATATTACAAACTCTCCAGAAGGTACTGGACCTTATAGTTTTGAAGTAACTCTATGTACAGATAGGTCAACTGGTAAACCAGTAAAATTATTAGAAAAAAGAAGATTTGAAACCACTTTAATTATAGGTCCTTCTGGTACAGGAAAATCTGCTTTAATTATGGAACCTATGATGGCAAGAGATTTAGAAAAAAAATATTTCTTACGTGAAACTTCTAAAGAAATGGGATATAGTGCTTTAAAGAATGGACTTGCTGTATTAGACTGTCCTTATGGTAAAGATTACTTAAATGCTAACTTTAGATTGGATATGATTTCACCCGCACAAGGTAAGGAAAATGCTTATAAAGAACATATAAAAAAATTGGTGTATGGAACAATGCCTGATGGTACTATTGTTTATAAAAATTTAGGTTTGGCTTCACTTACACCAGATCATGAGCAAACTTATAAAATAGCTGATGTTGCTAAAAACTTCGGAATACCAACACATATTATAGATCCATTTGATGCTAATTCTCCAGGTTTAAATCCATTCACTTTGCCTTCACCATCTCTTGCAGGTTTAATGATTGCCTTAACATTAGAAGGTTTATATAATGCTGCAAGTGCAACAGCTGAGCTTGCTTATATGAAGGATTTAGCTTATCAAGCTATACAAAATATATGTGTGTTCTTAGGTGAAATGTACCCAAGACGTCATAATGGAGACTTGCCTACTTTAGAAGACTTACTACATTGTTTGACGAATTTTGATTTAGTTGAAGAATTATGCGAAGACTTGAAAACTGAGCCAGATTTAGTTGAAAAATACCAATTCCAAATTGCTTATTTTGAACAACATTTTTATAAAGAGTCAAAAGGTCGTAGTGATATGCAAAGATATGTACATTTTGCTACAGCTCAGCTTGAAGAGTTATTAAGAGCAGCTTCTGTAAGAGATATAATTTGTAAAAGACGTAATAATCTAAACTTTAATGATGTGTTAAAAAACGGAGAAATTATTTTAATATGTACTAGACCAGCTGATATTGGTGGTACTGCTCATCAAGGTTTTGGACGTTTCTTCCTAACATTATTTATGTGTGCAGTTGAAGGTCGTCCAGGTACTGATAAAACAAGAATACCATATTTCTTATATGTAGACGAATTCGACAAATATGCAAGTCCTTTCTTCTCTGATATGTTTACATTATATAGAAAATTTAAAGTTGGTACAATTTTATCAGCTCAAAGTTTGAATAACCTAGGTGGAGTACATAGTCCATTTATGCAAAATCTTTTATCAAACTGCCCAACTAAAATAACTTTTGGTAACTGTACTCCTGAAGAATATGCTTGGTGGGAAAAAGAATTTGGAGAAAGACGTGAGTGGTCTCTTAAAAATGACTATAATGCAAGTAAAATTGATGGTATAAATTGGGAATGGAAAAATACTATGAGAATTGCTAAAATACAAGGTTTAAAATTCAAAACTTGTATTTATAAGACCAAGGATAAAAAGGGTAAAAATGTAGTAAACTATGGTACTGTAGATTTTCTAGAAGCAAAATATAAAGAGCCTCATAAAGTTAAAGATTACAATTTTGATAAATTTAATAGTGGAATATTACACGAAGAAAACAAAAAATCTAAGAAACAAAAATTTAACCCAGAGCTTGTAGACTTTGATGAAGAGGATATGGAAATTGATCCAGTTCAAACTGACACAACTGATTCAAGTTACTTATTTAATAATGAAGATGCAATTAGCTTTAATTTGAACAATAATAAAAAATAATAATAAAACGTAGGAAATAATCTTGAAAATTACTTCCTACGTTTTCTAACGCACTTTATTCTAATATCTTCAAATTCAATTCTTGTATTTTGTATTTTTCTGTTGTTTCATCTAATACAAACTCTGTTAATGAATTTACTAAACTTGTACTATTTTGTTTTAAATCTGTTGTAAAGCAGATTTTCATGTTTGATATTTCTAGATTATTTGATACTATAACTTTGAACGTTTCTATTGTGTGTTTGTCATCTTCACATAATAAAACTAGTTGTGGTTTTATTTCATATCCAGAATCAAATTGTACAAAGTTCTCATAGAAGTCTTTTAATAAATTCATTTTGTCGATTAATTTCTTTTCCCAGTTTTCTTCCCTTCTTACTGCTTCAAATACTAAGTCTGCTGATTTTCCTGCTTTGCTTAGTTTTATTCCTGCATGCAGTTTAAAGTTTTTTCCTATTTGTTTGGCTGTAAATACTGGTTTTACTTTGTAACTATCAAAGGCTTTTACTTTTCTTAAGTATGATATTATTACTTGATTTCCTGCTAGTCTTTTCTTTATCATACCTACTGGTTTTGTGTTATCTGTTGGTTGCCATTTGCATTCTATTCCTCTTGAATTTAATAGATATTTTCCCATTTTTTCTAAGCAATAAATTCTATATATTCCTTTTCCTTCTTCTGCTGTAAAATAATATCTTGTTAAAATTTTCATTTTTATTAATTGGTCTAGCTTATTATTTAGTTTATCTTGGGACTTTAAATTCTCTCCTCTTGCTTCAAGTATTTGATATATTTGTCTTGAGGTTATAAATTCAAATTCATTGACCAACTCTAGAATTTTGAAATGTATATCTGTTATATGTCCTATATTTATTTTATTGATTATTTGATTAATTGAGATATATCCATCTTTACCATCAAAGGTCTTTATTTCTCCTTCTCTCATTGCAAATGGTGATATGCTTGTTTTTATTTCTTCATCTTCTACCATAAAAAGTTCCTCCTTTTTATTCTCTAATTAGTATATCAATTTTTTAGCAATTCGTCAACTTCTTTTTGTTTTAAATAGCGCCATGTCCCTATTTTTAAGTCTTTTACTCCAATATTTCCTATTTTACTTCTGTGAAGTGCTAATACTTTCTTGCCGTATAGCTTCGCACATTCTCCTTATTTGTCTGTTTTTTCCTTCATTAATTGTTATTTCTAGTCTAGATTTGTTTTGTTCTTCATCTATTTTTAAAATTTTTACTTTTGCTTTACTTGTTACAAAATCACCTATGTCTACTCCATTTTCTAGTTTCTTAACGTCCTCTATAGTTGCCTTTCCCTTTAAGGTTACTGTATAGGTTTTTGTTATTTCATATTTTGGATGTGTTATTTTGTATACAAAGTCGCCATCATCTGTTAATATTAATGCCCCTGATGTATACATATCTAGCCTTCCTACTGGAATTAGTCTTTTTTTTGTCTTTACTAAATCTAATACAGTTTGTCTTCCAAATTGATCCTTTGCTGTTGTTACATAATCTATTGGCTTGTTTAATAATATATATGTGTGTTCTTCTTTTGGCTTTGGTACTGGCTTATTATCAAATTCAATATTATCATTTTCTGGTATGACCTTGGTTCCAAGCTGAGTACTTATTTTTCCATTCACTTTTACTCTGCCTTGTAATATGTACTCTTCACACTTTCTTCTTGAAGCAATTCCTGCTTCAGCTAAGTATTTTTGTAATCTTAGTTCCATATTTATTCCTTTCCATGTTGGATATAATTGATGTATCCTAATTAGGGTAAATGTAGAAATCCACCTCCCCTACATTTGTTTTTCTAATTCTTTTACAATTTTTTTAAAATATTCTGGTAGTGTGGCTTCAAAAGTTACATCTTTCTGGGTTGTTGGATGTTTTAGTTCCAACTTTGCTGCATGTAGCATTTGTCCTTTTACATTAAAAGGATTTTTTCCGTTAGAATAAACTATATCTCCAACTATTGGAAAACCTATTTCTGCTAAATGTACTCTTATTTGGTGCGTTCTTCCTGTTTCAATGTTTACCTCTAATAAAGTATATCCTGTAAATCTTTTTAGCACTTTAAAATTTGTTATTGCTTCCTTTCCATTTTTGCTTACTGCCATCTTTTTTCTGTCCTTGGTGCTTCTTCCTATTGGCATATTTATTGTTGCTTCATTTTCTTTAATAACGCCTCTTACTAATGCTATATATGTTTTCTTTACTTTTCTTTTCTGTATCTGATTACTTAAGTTTATATGTGCCTTGTCGTTTTTCGCTATTATTACAAGTCCTGATGTGTCTTTATCTATTCTATGTACAATTCCTGGTCTTATCTTTCCACCTATCCCTGATAAACCACCCTTGCATCTAGCCATTACTGCATTTGCAAGTGTACCATCTGGATTTCCATTTCCTGGATGAACTACTATTCCCTTCTCTTTGTTTATTACAAGCATATCGTCATCCTCATATATAACATCTAATGGCATTTCTTGAGGCTTTAAATCTATTTCTTCAGCTTTCTCCTCTTCTATTGTAAGGGTTTCTCCTATACTTGTTTTATATGATGGTTTTTCTTGTTTTCCATTAACTAAAATTTTTCCGTTTTTAATCATTCTTTGTACAGCTTCTCTTGATAAGTTCGTCTCTAAATTACTTACAATTTTATCTAATCTACCAATTTCCTCTATATTATACTTTTTCATCTATATTCTCCTGGTCTTTTACCGTATTTACTATAATTACTGTAATTACTAATATAACTCCTACTACTATGCAAATATCTGCAAAGTTAAATATAGGGTAGTCAAATAATCTCGTTATGTCTATATAGTCTACTACATATCCTCTAAATATTCTATCTATTAAATTTCCAAAACCCCCTGCTAGTATTAGAGACATACCTAGCTTTGCATTATTATTAAACTCGTATTTTTTGTTTAACAATGCTTTTAATATTACAAATATTACTATTATATCTATGAATATTAGGAGTATTCTCTCACTAAACATTCCCCACGCAGCTCCAGTATTTTCGACATAGTTTAATGCTATGTGTGGTAATAATATTATAGTTTCATTAGATACTGCTATTGTATTGCATATTAGTATTTTTATTATTTGATCTACCGCTATTAGTAGTATAATTAAATACATATTTCTTTTCATTTATTATTTATCCTTTCATAAATGGTAAAGTTATTATCCTGTATATCTTCTGTTGGATATATTACCCTGTATTCTTCTGGATGATCATCTAGGTATATTTTAAATCTAGTATCACTTAATACAATAAAATGTGTAAATCCATATTCATCAATTTTTGATTCGACATTTTTTAAGTTCATATTGTTTATATTTAAAAAATCTCTAAAAACATATACATTTTCATTAAATTCTGGCAAGTACAAATCACATCTTGAGTCTACAAATACTGGTATTCCTTGATAAATTAAGTAGCTTCCATAGTTATATTCATTATATAATTTTAGACTAGATAAATCCAAATTTTCTTTTATCCAATTTGCAGCTTGTACTGGATAATCATTTTCATTTATATATTGGTCTTTTGCCTGTTTTGAATATTGGTGTATTGATATTCCAATAACAATAGCTGATATTATTGCTATTACCCAAATTTTAGCTGAAAAATCCTCTAGTTTTTTCAATACGTCTTTTTTATTATACACTGTGAAAATTTCCATAATTAACCTATTTAATATTATTACACCAATTAAACAAAACATTGATGCTTGTCTTCTTGACATTATTGTTAATAATGCTAAACCAGCTAGCATAAATAAGTCTGAAAGTCTTACTTTTACACGTGTGAACATAAGTACACCAATATATATTGCAAACGTTATCAACATTTTAGCATTATCTGCTAATACAATTGGTAGATGTTCACTAATATTTTTAGTACTGATACCCTGCATTGTTTTTATTAAATACGTATATGGTGTTTTTCCAAGAGGTGTTAAAAATCCCGTGAATAGGCAAATTACAAATATAATAATTAATATTTTTATGTTGTTATTATAACATATTCTGATTTTATAATTTTTTTGTATTCTTTCATCTTCTTTTGATTTTAATCTTTTATACTTTTCCTCTGCTTTTTTTAATTTTTCAAGTAATTCTTCTGTTTCTCCTTGTTTTTGTATTTTCTTTTTAATATTTTCAATTACTGTTTTACTTATTATTACATTACAATAAGAAAGAATATATATCATAAATTCGGCAATATAAGGCATATATAGAATAAAATAAAAGTAAAAAGTTGCTATATGCAAATTTGCTATTAGTATTGGTATTATTGTTAATCCAATTGCATATCTTATTTTTTTTGTCTCCAAGAACTGCTCTATGAAATAAACTGTTAGTATAAAGAGAATAAATGTTACAAGTTGTGCTCTTGCACATATATATGGCTTTAATAAATATAATGTTCCAATTGTTAGTATAAACGATATTATTCTATTTTTTGCGAGTTTAACATTAACACCATACATTATAATTCCTAAAATTGAAGCGAACACTATTGTTGATATATATATTGCTGTCATCCCGCCAATATTATATATTGAAAACATTAGTACATCATATGCCCAATGTGGAAATGTATATGCCAGATTTTTATGCCATGCAAATGGTTCCCCGCATAGTTATTCCATTTTCTAAAATGTATTGCCCTATTTTTATAGTATAGTAAGTATCATTTTGTAAAGTTTTTGGGGTTATTGCAATACAAAATATAATTATTAATATTATTGCCATTGTATTAAATCGTATTGATTTCTTCTTTTCCTTATCCATTTTTGTCTCCTTTTTTGGTATTTTGTTTGGTCAGAAGTGTAGCTTCCGACCCTACGTTCTATTTTAATGTTTCAATTGCCTTTTGTAATTGTTCATCTTCTTTTGTTTCTGGGTTGTTTTCAACCTCTATATCTGGTGTTATTCCTACTTCATTGATTTTATCCCCATTTGGAGTTTTAAATTCTTCTATTGTTACCTTTAAAGCACCTTTGCCTTCAAACATTGGTATTATTTCTTGCATTACACCTTTTCCATAAGTTGTAGTTCCAACAATAGTTGCAACATTATTGTCTTTTAATGCTGCTGTTACTATTTCTGTTGAACTTGCTGAATATTCATTTACTAGTATAACTACCTTCATATCAAAGGTTCTTTTACTGTCAGAAGTTATTACTGTTTCTTTACCTGCTTTATTGTATGAACGCATTATTACATTTCCCTTTTCTATAAATAGTTCTGCAAAGTCAATTGCCTCTGTAACTACTCCTCCTGTATTATTCCTTAAATCTATAATTACTGATTTTATTCCCTCACCTTCAAAATCTTCCAAGTATTTCTTTATATTATTACTACATTTCTCATCAAATGTTGAAAGCTCAATATATCCGATATTCCCTTCTAGTACTTTTGAGTTGCTATCTTTTATTTCTACGGTTCTTCTTTCAATCGTCATATCTATAGTTTCTGTTCCTCGTAAAATTTCTAAATCCACAGTTGTTTTTTCTTTACCTTTGATTTTAGAAGAAGCTACGTTTATATCCATTTCTAAACATGATTCTCCATTAATCGAAACTATTATATCTCCAGACTTTAAACCTGCTTCCTCTGCTGGAGAATCTTCAATTGGCATTAAAACTACAATGTTTCCATCATTATTTTGATACATATATACACCGATACCTACGTAGTCTCCTGTAACCCCCATTATTAAATCTTCATATTCATATTTAGTTAAATATTCGGTATATTCATCCTCTAGCCCTGATACATATCCTTTAATAGCTGATTCCTGAAGCTTTTCTTTATCAATATCTCCAATGTAATACTCTTCTAATTTTTGTTTAACTTTTTCTAGTTTTCTGGTTATATCCTCAGAATCTTTAGAAATATCCATATTTACAAAGTAATTATGCATCCCAACTGATGTAATCATAAATGTTATTATAGCAGTAATAAAAATCAACATTATTATTTTATAAATTTTATCTTTCTTGTTTGTTTCCATTATTCTTAATTCTTCCTTTCCTTAGAAACAATTTTTTATGTATCGTCTCTTTGTATAATCTCAAATTAGGCGAGCTATGCTCGCCTTGTTTAATTCTTTTGTTTATATTATATTCTATTTTTTCTATATTATTATAGATAATTTCTTGGGTCTCTTCTGCAATCGTTTCCTCCGCCACCATATCTAAATGAATATGGATAAACTCTTACCTCAAAGTGCAAGTGTGGTCCTGTTGAATTTCCTGTGTTTCCACTAAGCATAATTAATTGCCCCTTTTCAACCTTCTCCCCTTCTTTAACATAAATTGTGCCACAACCATGAGCATAACAGGTTCTTAGTCCATTTGCATGTTGTATCCAAACATGGAAGCCATATCCACTACTTGACCAACCAGCTTTTAGCACAATTCCTTCTTCTGCCGCATACACCTTTGTTCCAACAGGAATACCATAATCTAATGCTCCATGGAATCTTCCTGAAGGGTAGTACCAAGTTGCTGTTATAACACCTGTTTTAACTGGCTTTTGTAATGTTCCTGAACCGCCTAAATTAGCAATTTCATTTTCATATTGTTTTTCTTTTTGAGCTAGTTCGTTTTTAATTCTTTGTTCTTCTTTTTCTTGTTCTTGTAATTGTGCTTCTAGTGCTTTTTCTTGCTCACTTAATTGATCTACGTATGATTGTTTTACTGCTTGTGATTGTTTTAGTGAACTTGCTGTATCAACCTTGCTTTTCTTTAAAGCTTCTACTTGCTCTTTTCCTGTTTCTAATAAATTTTTAGATTCCTCTAAACTTATTCTTGTCTGCTCCATTTGTTCCATTAAATTTTTGTCGCTTTCTAGTATTTCAGATATTGTATAGTATTTGGTTATAAAATCTGTTATACTTTTTGAAGCAAGTAAAACATCTAAATATGAGGTTTCTCCTGCCTCATATATTGCAACTAATCTTGCTTTTAAAAGTTCTAGTTGATGATTATATTTCTCCTCTGTTACTTTTATTTGTCCTGCTGCTTCATTTATTTTATTTGTTAACTCATCAATTTTTACATCTAAATCCTCTATTTCGCTCTCATATCCTGCTATTTGAGTACTTAGAGTTTGGACTTGTTTCATCGTTTCTGATATTTTATCTCCAACATTATTTATCTCTTTTTTTGTATTATTTATCTCACTTTGAATATTATTTAAGTCTGATTGTGAAGTTGCTAATGCAATCATAATATTTCCAGATAATACTAGTACAGAAATTACTGTAATTATAATAATACTTTTAATTAATTTTTTAAACATAATATACCTTCCTTTATTGTTCTATATTATTAGTTAAATTTGTATCATTTGTAGTATTTGTATCAGCTGTATTTCTCGTAGGGATTGTATTTCTTGTACGATTTGATACTAAATATGGGTATGGATCTATTGTTTGCCCATTTATTCTTATTTCAAAGTGTAAATGTGGTCCTGTTGACCATCCAGTTGAACCCACTTTCATAATCGCTTCTCCTCTTTTTACTACATCGCCAACCTTTGCAATTGTTTCAGAACCGTGTGCGTATAATGTTGAAACTCCTCCTCCATGGTCTATCATTACCATATTTCCATATGAATACGAATAAGTAGACTTTATAACTATTCCATCGTTTGCAGCAACTGCATAGCTTCCTTTTGGTGCACCAATATCTAGTCCAGTATGCTTTCTAAAAGTTTTCAATATGGGATGTAATCTCATACCATAATTTGAAGTAATTGTATAGTAACCTGGTGTTGGCCATGCAAATGTTCCTCCAACATATTGTGAACCTCTACCCTCCATTGCTGATATCAATATTTCTAATTCTACTAAATCTAATTCATTTTGGTAAAGTTCTATATCACTTTTTATTCCTTGTTCTTCATTTGTTAACTTGTTTATATAACTATTTTTTACGGCCTTTGCATTTTCCAGTAAAACTGCCACCTTTTTTTGTTCCGTTTTTACCACTTTAAGGTTTTCTCTGCTTGCTTTAAGTCCTTCTTCAGTCTGTTCTATTTGGTTTCTTTCTCTTCCAATACTATCTAATAAATCTTTATCATATTGTACCATTTCTCCAATTATATAGTAGTTCGAAATAAATTCTACTATACTTTTTGAATTTAATAGCACATCCAGATATCTAGTTTTTCCAGCTTCATACGCATATGTTAAACGTTTTTCAAGTAGTTTTTTTTGTTGTTCATATCTTTTTTCAATTGTTTTTAAGTACTCTTCTGTTTTTTTTATTTGTGCTTCAATATTTTGCAAATTTTGTGTAGTGTTTTGTATTTGTTCTTCATATGTATATATTTCTTCGTCTAATTTACTTATTTCTTCTAAGTTTTCTGTTAATTCAACATTAATATTTTCTAAGTTTTTTCCTGCTTCATCTATTTTACTTTTTAGGTCTATTCTTTTTTGTTCTAATTCACTAGCTGTTAAGGCTTGTACTGTCTGAATGTTTCCAATTATAATCAATGCTGTAATTACAGCCAAGCATATCTTTTTTTTCACATTGTTTCCTTTCTACTTTAAACGTCTAGATATTTTCTCATAGAAACTCTACTTCCTATAATTCCTATTCCAACGCCTAAAATAATATATACTATTAATATACTTGAGAATAAGTCTTTAAATTGTAACATATTAATACCAATTGTTTGCATGGTTTCAGATTGTGCCATTTTAATGGTACACCAATTATATAGCGCACCCACTAGCCCAAGTGAAATTGCACTTGATACTATTCCAATTATTATACCTTCAATCATAAAAGGTGTTCTTATAAAACTATTTGTTGCTCCTACATATTTCATAATTGATATTTCTTTTCTTCTTGCATGTACTGTTAATTTTATTGTATTAGCAATAATAAATATTGATATGAAAATTAATACAATAAGAATTACTCCTGTAACAATTCTAATCCATTTACCAATTATCGATAATGAATTAATTGTTTGGTTACTACTTGTTATTCTCTTAAAATGTGGTAATTTGCTTATTTGCTCTTGCACACTTTCATTTAAGTCTAAATCCGTTAATGTAACTATATATGAGTCTGAAAGGAAATCTGGTTCTACTGCTTCCATAGCTGAGGTATATTCCTCCAAACTTTTCTTCATTTCATTATATCCTTCTTCTTTAGTTTTTAGTTTAGCATCTGCTACACCGATTTATTGCTAAAATTTGATCTTTCATTGCAAGTACATCTTCTTCTGATGTATCATTTAATATAAACACTCTTATTGCTTGTGCATCCTCTATGTTTTCTACCATATGTGTTATGTTTTTACCTATTGAGAAAAATAGTCCAAACATTAACATTGTAACACACATTACACCTAAACATGAGATTGTTGATTTTTTGTTCTTAAATACATTTCTAAATCCTTCACTTATGAAGTATGCTATTACATTATATTTCACTTGTTATAACCACCTTTTCTATCATCTCTTACAATAACGCCTTTTTCTATTTCAATAACTCTTTTTTTCATTTTATCCACTATGTCTTTAGCGTGTGTTGCTATTACTACCGTTGTTCCTCTTAGATTTATCTCATTTAAAAGTGTCATAATATCCCAAGCAGTATCTGGATCTAAGTTTCCTGTAGGCTCATCTGCAATTATCATTGTTGGGTTGTTTACCAAAGCTCTGGCAAGAGCAACCCTTTGTTGTTCTCCTCCAGAAAGTTCATCTGGATATGCCTTTGCTTTTCCACTTAGTCCAACCAAAGAAAGCACCATTGGAACTTGTCTTCTTATATGTTTTGGTGTAGCTTTGACTATATTCATAGCAAATGCTACATTATCATAAACGGTTTTATCTGGTAAAAGCCTAAAGTCTTGAAATACTACCCCCATACTCCTTCTTAAGTATGGTACTCTCTTAGGTTTTAAAAAGGTGGTATCTTTACCATTTATTATTATCGTTCCACTTGTTGGTTCTTCTTCTTTTAGTATAAGTTTTATAAGTGTTGATTTCCCTGAGCCAGATTGTCCTACTAAAAATGCAAAATCTCCTTTATCTATTTTAAAGCTAGCATCATGTACAGCTTCTGTGCCTGTTGTATAAGTTTTAGATACATTTTTAAACTCTATCATTTTCTTCCCTCATTTTTTATGTTATTTTACTCTTTTATTATAATAATAAATTATTAAAATTGCAATAAAAAATATAATTTTTTTTAAAATGTAATATAATTGTAATATTTTGTTGTTTTATAAACAAAGGTAAAGGCTTTTATAGTCATATTTTCTAAGCCTCTACCCTTGCAATCTTTTGCTTTAGTTTAAATATTAAATATTTATATCATCTTTGCATATAGTGTTATATCCTGAGTTAGTTTTTCTCCTTCCTCAGCTCTGTATGTAAATTCCTCATCATAATACCAGCCTTCAAGTACTTGTGATGATGTTGTTGGTTCTTTAAGTGGAAATTTTACTTCTCTCATTCCTCTTTTGATTAAGAATACTGTTGTATCCACCTTAAAAGTTATTGCATATCCTGTAGGTATATCTAGTGGTTTTATAGTGTTTCTTGCTTCTTCTGTTACCTCTTGATGTGTATCCATTTGTTTTTCACTTTTGTTTACAACTTCTTGTGCTGAACTAAATATTTTTTTATTAATAATTAAATCCATTGAAATTCCCATTAATATTAGTAGAATTATTACTGTTATAATAAGCGAAATTAAAGTAATTCCTCTTTTATTCATATATTTTCCTCCCTATACGAAGTGTCTTTTTCCATAATTTCATTGTGTCTAACTTGCAATTCGCCATGATTTTATTTACTTATTTATTACGCAATTTATTATGTCTTTTGATGTTAGTTTATAATGTTCTAATAATTCTATTGCTTTTCCAGACCTTCCAAATTCATCTTTTATTCCCATCTTTATTAATTTTGTTGGATATTCTTCTATTAAAACGTCTGCAATTGCTGTGCCCAAACCATTTATAACACTATGGTCTTCAATTGAGATTAATTTTTTAGTTTCTTTTGCACATTTTATAATTACTTCTCTATCTATTGGTTTTATTGTATGAATATCTACTACTCTTATATTTATTCCTTGTTTTTCTAATTCTTCCTTTGCTTTTATTGCCTCTGATACAACTACTCCTGTTGCAAATACTGTTGCATCTTGCCCATCTCCTATTTGTATACCTTTTCCTATTTCGAATTTTTGGTTTTCTCCATATATTACAGGTGTTGCTAATCTGCATAATCTTAAATATACTGGCCCCTCAAATTTTGAAATTTCTTCTATTGCCCATCTTGTTTCTGTATCATCTGATGTACACATTACTTTCATATTTGGCAGTCCTCTCATTAATCCTAAATCTTCTAACATTTGGTGTGTTGCTCCATCTTCTCCTACTGTTACTCCACTATGTGTTGCACATATTTTTACATTTAGCTTTGGATAGCATATACTATTTCTTATTTGGTCATATGCTCTGCCGAGCAGCAAACATAGCAAATGTGCTTACATAAGGTATTTTTCCAAATGTAGACATACCTGCAGCTGTACTCATCATATCTTGTTCTGCTATTCCCATATCAAAAAATCTTTCTGGAAATTGTTTTGCAAAAATTGATGTCTTTGTTGCTCCTGATAAGTCGCTATCAAAAACTACTACATTTTCATTTTTCTCTCCAAGCTCTGCTAAAGCTTCTCCATAACTTTGGCGTGTTGCAATTTTTCTTGTTTCGTCCATTATACAGCACCTCCTAATTCTTTCATTGCTTGTTTATATTCTTCTTCATTTGGTGCTTTTCCATGCCAGCCTGCCTCATTTTCCATAAAAGATACACCTTTTCCTTTTATTGTGTTTGCTATAATTACTGTTGGTTTTCCTTTAACTTTTTTGGCTTGTTCAAAAGCTGAAATAAGTTCTGGAATGTTATGCCCATCTACATTTATTACTTCAAACCCAAAACTTTTGAATTTTTCATCAATTGGGTAAATGTTCATAACATCACTAACTGCCCCATCAATTTGCAAATTATTGTTATCAACTATTAAGCATAAATTATCTAGCTTATAATGAGATGATGTCATTGCAGCCTCCCATATTTGTCCCTCCTCAATTTCTCCATCTCCACAAATACAATATACTCTTACTCCTTCACTATCCATTTTTGAAGCAAGTGCCATTCCATTTGCAATTGATAAGCCTTGTCCTAGTGAGCCTGTTGAAGCATCTACACCTGGAATATTTTTCATATCTGGATGACCTTGTAATTTACTATTTATATTTCTAAGTGTTTTTAGTTCGTTTATATCAAAAAAACCTCTTAATGCTAATGTACTATATAGTGCTGGAGCTGTATGTCCCTTAGAAAGAACTAATCTATCACGACCTTTAGCTTTTGGATTTTTTTCATCAATATTCATTTGATTGAAATATAGTACTGCAAGTATTTCTGCTATTGATAATGAACCACCTGGATGCCCTGATTTGGCGCTATAAACTGCTTCAATAACTCCTTGTCTTATTTTATTTGCATAAGTTTGTAATTCATTTATATCTTTAATTTTCAAAATACTTTCTCTCCTTTTATACATTTTTCACTTGTAGTTTTATCATATTTTTTATTTTTTGTAAATAGAAAAGAGCGAAAATGCTCTTTTTCTGTTTCTGATTTTTAATTATCTTGTTTCGCTTTCAAATTCAATACATTTTTTGTTGCCTACTGCTAAAATATCTTGTACTGGTATTACTATTCTTTGTCCTGTTCTTGTGCTTTCTATTTCCACTTCTCCTCTTTTTGCTCTGTCTCCAAATATGGCTAAATATGGCGTTCCTAGAAGTAATGCATCTTTCATCCTACTTCCCATTGTTATTTCTTTTCTGTCATCTATTATTGCACATACTCCTTTGTCTGTTAGTTGTTTATAAAGATTTTCTGCTTCTTGTGACTTGTCTGCTTTTGATATTATTTGTATAAAATATGGTGCTAAATTGCATGGAAGTGAAACTCCGTAATGGTTTTCCGTCTTTATCTTTTACAATACTTTTTTCATATATTGTTGCTAGGGTTCTACTTACTCCTATTCCATAACAGCCCATATAAAAGGGTTTTTCTTTTCCATCTGAGTCCATATAATTTGCCTTCATAGTTTCTGAATAGCTTTTCCCTAGCTGAAATATGTGTCCTAGTTCTACTGCTTTTCGTGGTTTTAATGTACTTATATCATCTATTTCATATTCGTCTTTTAAGTATTGCTTGTAGTTCTCTTTTTCTAATATTTCAGTATTTAATGCAGTTCCTGTTTTTTCATCATAAAGAACAGTATCTTCCCCAATATCTGATAATACCATAAATTCCTCAGATTTTTTTCCACCTATTGCACCATTATCTGCAACTACTGGTATTGTAGGCAATCCTAACCTTTTAAATATATTAATATATGCTTGTTTTACTTTATCATATGATTCAATTAAACTCTGCTCGTCTTTATTAAAGCTGTAAGCATCCATCATTGGAAAGCTTTTTCCTCTTAATAAAAAGCCTCTTGTTCTTATTTCATTTCTATGTTTTTCTCCTATTTGATAAAATATTGTTGGCAAGTCTTTATGTGATTTTATCTTTTTTTTAGCAAATTCAACAACTGCCTCTTCTGCTGTTGGTGCTAAGCAATATTCTCCTTTTTCTGTATTTACTGTAAGCATTGTTCCAGTTTCAACATATTTGTTCCATCTTCCTGAATCTTCCCATATTTTTCTTGGTTGCAAAATGGGTAGTTCAACCTCAACACATCCACATCTTTCTAATTCTTCTCTTATTATGCTTTCAATTTTTTGTTTTAATTTCAGTGGTACATTGTTGTAGCCATATATTCCTGTTCCATATTGTACAATCTGACCTGATTGTTCTAAAATATCTTGAACTGGAAACATATTGTCTACATTTTTTAACCTTGTCTTTCCTAAACCTGATTTAGATAATCTCATCTTTTACCTCCTTATTATGGATAAACAAATACTTACCCTTACATAGCTTATTATTATACCACCCTTTTTTTGCAAAGTTTGTCGATGTGTGGGAGATAAATAAAAAAATTTTTAAGGAGGCTAAAAGTAGTCCTCCTTAATTTTTTTGTTTAATCTGGGCAAGTACGTTTTACTGATTTCTTGTCTTCTGAAAATCTTTCTATGTTTTTTACAAGTAGCCCATTGTCTATCTTTATTTCTTTAATTTCCATATGTTTCACCCCCTTTCATGAAATTTTCTTACTATCCCACCGAATTTTCGTATAAGTCTATTATATATTTACGTAACAATACTTTAGTTGGTATACATTGCATATCATCTATTTTTTCGAAATCACCTGTTGAATTTAAGTTTCTTGATGGACAACCTCCAGCACATATGTATTTCGCAAAACAGTTTTCACACTTTGTGTTTTTGGCTTTATCATCTACATATGAATCAAATTTTGCATTTAGCCAGCTATCTATGTTTGTATCTTCTACTATAAACTTATTTGCTAAAGGATGCTCTTTGTTTTGGACTCCTAAGCAAGCAGAAAATACGCCATCATATGTGACTGCTAACTTGTTTTTTCCTATACCATCACAGAACATATATGAAGGTGATAATGCATTCATTACCGTTGAAGTTATTATTGATACTCCTTTTTCTTTTGCATAATCTACTGCCTCTACTAGTTTTTCGGCATATTCTTCTGGGTTTGGTCTCTCCAAAACATCTTCATTTTCTTTTGCTCTTCCTCCCATTGTCATTGGTTCGAAGTGTATTATCTTTACTCCTAAATCAGCCAGGTAATCAATTGTTTCTTTAAATTCAAATATCATAGGTCTTGTTATTGTCATTCTAATTATTGGTGTTAAACCTTTTAAGACCAAGTCATTTATTGTTTGTTCTATTATATTTGATGTACCTTCATTTGTTACAGTTACTCTCTGCTTGTCTTGAAATTTTGGTAATCCATCCATTGATATAGTTACTGTGAAGTTGTTTTCTACTAGCATATTTTTTACTTCCTCATTAAATACACCATTGCTTGTTATTCCAAATGAAACTTTATAGTTTTTTAATATTTCTTTTGCTTTTTCCATTGAATATTTTATTAAATCTGGATATAGAGTTGGTTCTCCTCCGAAGAAGGTTATAAATATTTCTTTCTTGTTTTTTGTTCTTGCAAGTTCTCCAACAGATATTAGGGCTTGATCTATATTTTCCTTTGTTATTATTTTTTTACAAAAATTTTTTTCTCCTACAAAACAATATTTACATCTTAAATTGCAGTTGTTTGTAAGTGATATTACGAGTTCCACGTAATTGCTATAGTCCCCAGGGCAACTCTTAGGTGTTCCTAACATATTTTGTTCTTTTAAAATTTTTTTTACCTCTTCCTCATCAAACTTCTCTTCATTAATTGCAAGTATCTTGCCACTATAATATGAAAATATTATATATTTTCCTTTGTGCCTTACAACTGGTAGTCCATCAAATAAGAAATCTTCCATTTTCATCTCCTCCAATCTAGTTTGTACATCATATTTCTCAATTGCAGTAATTATTCCTATTCTTGGAATAAAAAAATACTTTATACTATTTTTTTATTGTATGAAGTTTTTCTCATAAAAACCTTTACAACTTGTCTTTTTTTAGTATATAATTAATCAAAATGAAAGGGTGGTTGATATAAATGCCTAGTTTTGAGAATTTAAAGAAAACGGATATTGAAACTTATGATGCAATAATGAAAGAATTAAACAGACAAAGGAATAAAATAGAGCTAATTGCTTCTGAAAACTTTGTTAGTAATAGCGTAATGGAAGCTATGGGTAGTTATATGACAAATAAATATGCCGAAGGATATCCTGCTCATAGATATTATGGTGGTTGTGAGTACGTTGATGTTGTGGAGGATTTGGCAAGAGATAGAGTGAAAAAATTGTTTAATGCAGAATATGCAAACGTTCAACCTCATTCTGGTGCGCAATCCAATATGGCTGTTTATGTAGCTTTACTTAAGCCAGGTGACACTGTTTTAGGTATGAATTTATCTCATGGTGGTCACTTAACACATGGAAGCAAGGTAAATGCTTCTGGTAAATTATATAATTTTATTCCTTATGGTTTAAGTGAAAAAACTGGAGAAATTGATTATAACGAAGTAGAACGTTTAGCATTAGAACATAAGCCAAAGCTTATTTTAGCGGGTGCAAGTGCATATGCTAGAATTATAGATTTTAAGAGATTTAGGGAGATTGCAAATAAAGTGGGTGCATATTTTATGGTAGATATGGCTCATATTGCAGGTCTTGTTGCTGCTGGTCTCCATCCAAATCCTGTAGAATATGCAGATGTTGTTACAAGTACTACACATAAAACTTTGAGAGGCCCTAGAGGTGGTTTAATCTTATGTAGAGAGAAATATGGAGCGATTATTGATAAAGCAATATTTCCTGGTACACAGGGTGGCCCACTTATGCATATAATTGCTGCAAAAGCAGTATGTTTTAAAGAAGCTTTAGAGCCAGAGTTTAAGATTTACCAAAAACAAGTTATAAAAAATGCTGCTACTCTTGCGGAGGAATTACTAAAATTAGACTTTAATTTAGTATCTGGTGGTACTGATAATCATTTAATACTAATTGATTTACGAAATAAACATATTACGGGAAAAGAATTAGAAACTAAACTTGATGATGTTGGAATTACGGTTAATAAAAATGCTGTTCCTTTTGATACTGAAAAGCCTACTATAACAAGTGGTATAAGAATTGGAACTCCTGCTGTTACAACTCGTGGTTTCAAAGAAGAAGATATGAAGGAAATTGCAGATTTAATAGATATGGTAGTAAGAGAAGAAAATTTAGAAGAAGTAAAATCTAGAGTAACTGCTTTATGTAAAAAATATCCATTATATAAATAGTAAAAAGTCGCTGTTTAGCGACTTTTTTTATACTACATATATTAATACACAAAGTAATTGTAACAAGCTTCCGAATTACACAACCTAAGTGAAAAATTGAATGCATCCATTTACGCTTTTTACCAAGTCCATAAAAAATTGCTCCAACGGTATAAACTATTCCACCTGCAAGTAGTAATGAAAAACCTACTGTTCCAAGGCTGTTTATTATTACATTAATTCTAAATATAATGCACCACCCCATTACTAAATAGCATATCATAGAAAACACTTTGAATTCTTTCAAATCTATTGAGTTTAATACTATACCGTAATATTGCAAGACCCCATACTATACCAAAAATTGTCCAACCTGTTGCTACATTATATTCTCTTAGTGTGCATAAAGCAAATGGTGTATATGTTCCTGCTATAAGTAAGAAAATTGAACAATGATCTATTATTTGAAAGACCTTCTTTGCTTTAAGATTTGGCTTCAAACCATGGTATATACTAGACATTGTATATAATGTTGTTAAAGTTAAGCCATAAACAATACTTGAAGCTATTCCATATCCATTTCCCTTTATTGATGAAAATACTACTCCTAATACAATTGCAACAATTCCTAGTGGAGCTCCTACTATATGTGTTACCATATTAAATATTTCTTCACTTTTTGTGTAAGTAGGTAAAACCCTATCATCTAACTTTGTTCTTGTCATTTTACCCTCCTTATATAATTCTATTTTAAAAATCCATTTATTATTTCTTTTTCGGCTTCTTTTTCGTCTAAACCTAATGTCATTAATTTTATTAATTGCTCTCCTGCAATTTTTCCTATTGTTGCTTCATGTACCAAATTTGCTTCTACATTGTTTGCAATTATTGATGGAATAGCAATTACTTTTGCCTCGTCTTTTATTATTGCATCACATTCAATATGCCCAAAGCATTTTGTATTTCCTGTTATATGTGATTCAAATTGTTGAACTGACTTTTCTGTTGCTACTGACCTTGACGTTACCTTTGTACTTGAGTTTTCTCCGTTTAAATCAACAGTAAATATTGTTTTTGCTGTTTGCACACCGTGTGTCATTATTTTTTCTGAAATTAATAAATTTGTATTGTTTTCTAGTACTCCCTTTGTTGTTCTTACAGTAGAATCAACCCCTTTAATTTGAACTGTTTCCATTTCTAGGTTGCTTCCATCTTTTAGATATACTTCTGTTACTGGGTTTAATATTCTCTTTCCATCTCCAGAACCTTCTCCATAATGTTTTTCTATATATTTTACTTTTGCTCCTTCTTCCAAAAAGAATCTGTGAATTCCATCATGTTGTGAATTTTTATGGTGGTCATTGTGTATTCCACAACCTGCAATTATTACTACATTTGCATTTTTACCTATATAGAAATCATTATATACTACATCATTTAAACCACTTTCGGTTATTATAACTGGTATATGAACAAATTCAAATTTTGTATTTTCCTTTACATATATATCTATTCCTGGTTTATCTGTTTTTGTTACAATATTTATGTTTTCTGTTACTTTTCGCTCTATTCCCTTACCATTTTTTCGAATATTATATGCACCTTTAATCTCTCCATCAATATCAGATATTTCTTTTAATAATTTTTTGTCTATTTGTTCCATTAGGTGTTTCCTCCTAACTTACAGCAATTTGTTTTTAATAGAATTTTTCCTACTATTTCTTTTGTTTCTCCTATGTTTTCTATTGTTCCATTATTTAGTAGTATAATCTTATCTGCTATATTTAGTATTCTCTCTTGATGTGATATTATTATAGTTGTACCTTTTGTTAATTCTCTCATATCTTCAAATATTTTTATTAGGTTATTAAAGCTCCATAAGTCTATTCCTGCTTCTGGCTCATCAAATATTGTAAGGTTTGAATTTCTTACTGCAACTGTCGCAATCTCAATTCTTTTTAATTCTCCTCCTGAGAGTGATGAATTAACTTCTCTATCCACATAATCTCTTGCACATAAGCCTACTTTTGAAAGTATTTCGCAAGCTTCCTTTTTGCTTATGTCCTTCTTGGCAGATAATTTAATTAAATCATATACTGTTATCCCTTTAAATTTTACAGGTTGTTGAAATGCAAAACCTATCCCAAGATTTGCTCTTTCATTTATTGGCATATTGCTTATATCTTTTCCATTAAATATTACTTGTCCACTGTCTTGTCTGTCTATTCCCATTATTATTTTAGCAAGTGTTGATTTACCTGAACCGTTTGGGCCTGTAATTACATAAAACTTATCATTATCAAGTTTTAAATTTATATTATTTAATATTTTTTTGTTATCTCTTTCAAAACATATATTTTTGAGTTCTAACATATTACCTCCCTTTTTGAGTTTAATATTTTCACACCTTTAATATTTTACCACAAAATTGCAATAAAATAAACATATTTTGCAAAAAAAACGAGCTAATTGCTCGTCTTCTATTTTAAGTATAATGTTGGGTCTACTGTTTCTTCATCTTTTGTCATTTCAAAATGCAAATGTGGCTCATCTGCTATTTCAAAAGCTGCTGAATTTCCCACAGTTCCTAGACTTTGACCTTTTATTACTTCTTCTCCTTCTTTTACAAATTCTGTTGTTAATAGGTTTGAATATATTGTTTTTAATCCGTTTCTATGTTCAATTATTACTGTTAGACCATATCTTGGGTCATTTTTTATTGCTACAACTTTTCCCTCTTCTGCTGCTTTTACAACTGTTGTTCTTGCTGCTTTTATATCTATTCCTTTATGAACTATCCATTCTTGTAATGTTTCTGAATATACTAAATTATCTATTGCAAAGCCTTTTAATATCTCTCCTTCTACTGGATACATAAATTCTAATTCTTTTACAGGTTCTTCTACAATTGTTTTGGGTTGACTTTCTTGGTCTTGTGTTTGGTTGTTTTCTAGCTCTGTATTTGTTTGTTGTTCTTCATTTTCTACTATTTGATTTGTGGTTTCCTCAACTATTTCATTAATTGTTTTGCTTAAGTCTGTACTTGCTTGTTCTAGACCATTACTGTTTGGTACTAATTCTGTAATTTTTTCTGTTGCTAATAAACTTTGCCTTGCTGTTTCTTTAATCTTGTTATTATATACAATATATACTGTAACACACGTTATAATTAAAACTAATAGTATACCTCCATAAATTATTAATATCTTTTTTAAATCACTATTCATTTTCCTTCTCACTTTGTATTCCTCCTTTTATTTTCTTTAGTTTAATTATGTACCCAATTTTTAGTTTTTATTCAAATATTTTCTATTTTTACATCTGTATAATAGTGATTTATTATTTGCTCAGCCGTAAACCCTGTCTTTGCCATTGCATCTGCTCCCGTTTGACTAAGTCCAACCCCATGCCCATAGCCGGTAACATTAAAGGTAACATTTTCACTAACCTCTATACTAAACTTTGCAGATTTTAAACCAAATATTGTTCTTGCTTCTACTCCTGCCATGCTTACATTACCAAACTGTACTGTTTTTACTCTTCCACTTTCAGTATATTCGGTTATTTGTATTGGATTTTCTGTATTCCAATCTATAACTACTTCAGGGTGCGTGTCTTGTATTTTCTGTAAAACTTCCTCTTTAGTTAATGTTACTGTTGATGCATATTGTGTATATACATCTTCACCTGTTGTTTCTACACTTTGCAAATATGGGTAATCTCCTCCTCCCCACACATTTGCAGCTGTTTCTGTTATTCCCCCACTACTTGAATGGAAAAATGCGTTTATTGGTTCTCCATTATATGTAATTATCTTTCCTGCTGTTTCATTTACAGCTGTGGTAATTTTGTCCCAGTTGTTTTCTCTATCTGCTTCATTCCATTTTTCAAATCTGCTTTCTTTTGAAATCCATGCCTGGCAACACTTTGAGTCATCACATATGTCTGCATCTCCATGCTTGCTACCTTTAGATATTTTATATGCTGTATAAGTTCTAGCAACTATTGCTTGTGCTTTTAATGCCTCTATTTCATAATTTGCTGGCATCTCTGCTGATACTACACCATATAAATATTCGTCCATATTAAGTTCTTGAACTTCTCCTGTTTTACTATGTAATAATTTTACATTTGCATAATTTTTATACGTATATGGTTCTGACTTTTCTTCCTTTTTCTCTTGATTTTCTTCTGCTAGAGTTGGATTTGACATTTTCACTGTTTGTGGTCTTTTAGTAAATATTATTGGAAGTATAAAACATAAAACTACAAAACATAAAATATATACTATAATTCTTCTCAAAATTTCCTCCTTTTTTTAAGCAATTTTCTGGCGCATTTTTAGTAATATTTTCTTTTCAATTCTTGATACCTGAACTTGAGTTATTCCAAGCATTTGAGCTACTTGCATTTGAGTTTTTTCTTTGAAATATCTTAGAATTATAATTTTTCTTTCCCTTTCTTCTAATTCATCTAGTAGTTCCTTAATACATATTCTGTTTATTACAATTCCTGTTTCATCTTTATTTGTACTAATTTTTGCAATTCTTGTTTCTCCTTTTGAATCATCATATGCCTCCTCATCTATTGATTCTGGTTTTCTAATTGCTTCTTGCGCTTCTATTATTTCTTCATTTGTAACCTTTAATCTTCTAGCAAGTTCGCTTACTTTCAATTCTTCTCCTGTTTTATTTGCATTTTGCCTTTGAAGTTCGTTTATTTTTGTTGCCAATTCCTTTATGCTTCTACTTATTTTTATTGGTCCATCATCTCTTATAAATCTTTTTATCTCTCCGAATAATATATGGCACAGCATATGTTGATATTCGTACATTATAGCTTATATCGAATCGCTGAATTGCCTTTATTAAACCTATACATCCTATTTGATATAAGTCTTCTCCTGCGTATCCTCTTCCAGAAAATCTTTTTACTATGCTCCAAATTAAACCTGTATTTGCTTGTACCAGTTTGTCTAGTGCCTCTTTTGATTTATTTTGAGCCTTTATAATATCTTCTGTTTCTACCTCGTACATATTTCCTCCGTTTAATTTTTAATTACCTTTTTCATAGTAATTTTTGTACCTATTCCGAGATTAGATTCTACCTTTAGCTCATCCATAAAGCTCTCCATTATTGTAAATCCCATTCCAGACCTCTCTAGCTCTGGTTTTGTGGTGTACAAAGGTTCTTTGGCCTTTTCTATATTTTCTATTCCTTTTCCATTATCGCTAATTACTATCTCTATTGAATTTCTAAACAGTGTACATTCTATTTTTATTATTCCTAGCTTGTCTTCATAACCATGTATTATGCAATTTGTAACTGCTTCTGACACAGCTGTTTTTATATCTGATATTTCCTCTATGCTTGGGTCTAATTGTGAAGCAAAACTTGCTACTGTAATTCTTGCAAATGCCTCATTGGTAGATTTACTTATAAACTCTAGTTTCATTTTATTATCATACATATTTTCCAATTTTTGTTCCTCCTTGTTCCCCTATTATTGGTATTATTTTTGTTATTCCTGCCATTTCAAATACTTTTTTTACGCTTGGTTTTACATTTATCATATTCATTTTGCCACCAAACATTGAAATCATTTTATATCTGCCTAAAATCATTCCAATACCTGCGCTATCCATAAAATTTACATTTTCAAAATCCATAATTAATTGTTTTGGTATGTATTTTTGTATTTCAAAATCTGCTCTTGTCCTTATTTTCTCTGATGTGTGATGATCTATTTCTTCTGTTATTTTGAGTGTTAATAGCTTGTCCTTTTCATTATATACCGCCTTCAAACTAATCCCTCCTACTTTTCATATACCTTATATATTCTAGTTTTAATTTCTTTTTCCTTCGATGAAATATGAGAAGTTTTGGCGAAAAAAGACAGGATATAAAGTAAACTTTTGTAGCTTACTTTATTCCCATCATTTTTATTTTAGTTTTTAATATTACTATATTTCCTTCATTTTTCTATATTTAATATATTTAATTGTTCCTATTACAGCAATAATTGATATAGAAATTAGTATTGTTACTTTTATACCTGCATTTGGTATTACTGTTTTTGATATTGTTTCATCTTTCTTTTTATCATTATTATTAGAGTTTTGTTGTTCCTCTTTAACTAGCTTTCCATCTTTATATACTTCAGTTGTCTCTACATCTTTTACTATCATAGCTTTTGATGTTACTGCCTTTTGATTTCCACCTTTAATTGCTACTTCTTTTACATATAAATATAGTACATTAGCCTTTGCAATTTCATTATAGTTTGCTATGTCATTTGTATCTATTGAAAATTTTAACTTGTTAGAATTTGTTTGTTCTTCTGTTATCTTAACCCAGTCTGTTATATTAGATTCTGCTTGGTTTGCTGATAAGTAGTAATAATATTCATATTGGTCATTGTTTAGGTTTCTTACAATATCTAAAACCTCCATATCTAGCAACATATACTCATTCTGTGCTGGGTCAGAGAAAAAATATGCTTTTATCTTCTTTACAAGACTTCTTGAATTGTCAAAGTTTGAATTTTCTGGTTTATCTTTTGAATCTATACCTATTTTATCTTCTTTTATTTCAACATCAAATGTTGTTTCTTTTGATTGGTATGTTACAGTTAATGTAATAACCTTTTTTTGAGTATTGTTAAATCCTTCTATGTTTACTTGCTCATCAGTCATAGGTATATCTTCCTTATAGCCATCCTCATATGTAACTTCTATAATCCCTCCTGTTACGTCTAAATTTTCCTTATTCATAATATATGAAACCTTGTTTGGTAATTTTTTTACTGATATACTTGAAACCTTTCTTGCTTCAACTGTTATTTCCTGTGTTGTTGTTTTGTTTTCAAATCTTATTGTTATGTTCGTTTGTCCTAGAGTTAAGCTGTTTCCATTTTCTATTGTATAATCCGTTATTTCCAATTCTGTTCCATCCTCGTACGTTGCTATAACCTTCATTCCTGTTGCATCAAAGTTTTGACCAACAGTATATTTTACTTTATCTGGTTCTTTTGTTATTTCAATTTTTATTACTGGGTTTGGCTCTACAGTTACTGCTTGTTCAATCTTTTTCTCTTCGTAACTTATTGTTACTGATGTTTGCCCGTTCTTTAAACTTTGTCCATTTTCTATTGTATAGTCTGTTATTTCTTTTACTGCACCGCTTTTATAAACTGCTTCAACCACCATTCCTGTTTTATCAAAACTATGTCCTGCTAAATATGTAGTTTTAGTTGGTGGGGTTTTTATTCTTATACTTGCAACAGTATCTCTTTCTACTGTTATAGGTTGATTTACTGATATACCCTCATATGTGATTGTTACATTAGATTGTCCTACTTGTAAATTTGTTCCATTTTCAATACCATATCCTACTATCTTTGCTCTTAATCCACTTTTATATGTTGCTGTAACCTCCATTCCTGTTTTATCAAAATCTTCTCCTTCAAAGTATGTTGTTTTAGTTGGTGGAGTGGTTATTTCTAGTGTCTCTAGTATATCATTTTCTATTTGACTTACAGTAAATGCTTTTATTGTAGTATCAAAGTCAGGCAATCTACTATTCATCTCTGATAGTTTAGAAAGGTCTACCCAACTGTTTGTTTCAAATTGATTAGGCGTTGTATAAAAACATTTTCCACTCTCAACTTGAACTGATTCAAAAAAGCTTCCAGCATAGGGCATTTCTGCTGCGACATAAATCTCGGAGTTTCTTGTTCCTTCTATTTTTACTACTATTGCAAAAGTATCATTATTAATTGCCATTGGATTTAGAAATTCTAATGTATGGTATCCAGCATCAAAAGTTTCTGTTTCTCCTGCTTTTAGTTCTACTTTTTTTAAACTGTTTTTGTCCATACTAGCTCCATTTTGATTAATATATACTGTACATTTATACGTTTCTGGTGCATTTATTGCTATTTGTGTTATATATTCTGGTTCTGAAGATTCTCTATTAAATATGGTTCCTAAATATAATTCATTACTTGGAAAGGTAAAAGGAATGTCATATCCTAAATAGTTATATTGGTAAATTTTTTCATAATCGATTTTGTCTGATGCTTTTATAACTCCAAAAAGAGCTGAATAAACATTAACATCTTCATACGAAACATACATGAATCCTTGGTCTCCAACATCTACACCCCACGAATTTCTAATAATCCATGCGCCATTATTTTGAGGTCTGTGAGAAGCATTGAAATTTGATGTGCTATAATTATCATCCCATCCTACAATAGAAACTGCATGGTTTGTAGGGCAATTGGTGGTATTATCACAATACAAAGCACCTGTTGAGGCATTATAGTAATCTGATAATATTTGTGCACCATGAATTGATGCATATACTGACCCATATTTTAGTATATGCTCTTTTATTTGTCTTTTTATTTCTGTTGTATCTTCACTTATATTGTATGAAGGGAATTCAATCGTATCATATAGTTGTGTAACTACATTCTTATTTTGTATTTGACTTAATTCTATTAAACTTTCATCATTTTCAAATGGCATTTGGCTTTCTTCTATTGCTCCTTGACCATTTGTTAAATACGCAGAGGCAAGGTAATAGTTTCCTCCATCACTAGCTCCTTTGTTGAATCCATATTCATTTATTTCGTTATTTGCAAAAACTCTATTTGTAGCATATACCATATGTCTTTCTGAAAAATTATACGTTTTAGTTGATAAGTTATTTTTATGGTTGTATAATGCTAAATTTGTTTCTAGTGAAGACATTACAGCAAATGTCCAACAACTATTTGTTTGTTGTTGATTTCTTATTGTTAAGTTTTCTGGTATAGCACTTCTTAAATCATATTTTGTTTCTAAAGTACCTTTTAAAGAGCTTGCCCAGTTTATTGGATTTTGAACTCTCGTTTTTGTCTTTGGTATTTCATAAGTACGTGGTTGTATTACTTTTTTTCTTTCTTCCTCTGGAAGGTTTAACCATTCCTTGTATTCTTCTGTCATTTCAACTGGCTGTATTAAATTTACTATTTCACTTGCAAATACCTTTTTCCCTGTTAATAAAACTATTAAAATAGCTAATGATATAAATACTTTTCTAACTTTTTTCATAATAATTCTCCTAACCTTTTTTTAGACATTATATTCTTAAGATTATTTTATACAAAAAAGTTACAAAATGCAATACTTTTTTGCATTTTGTAACTAAAATGTAATATTTTCGTAATCCTTATAAATATAATTCACACTCATTTAAAAAGAATTTATCGGTCTGTCCTGCTATATAGTCTATTATTACTCGTTTTATATTCTCATTTGGCTTTTCCATCATTTTGTTTACAAAATGATATAATATTCTTTCTGAAGAGGTTATTGTACTTCTGTGCAACTCATCTTTTACATCTACTTCCCCTAGTTTATTCAAATAATAATAGTATAATTTTATAAACATTTTTTCTATTTTGTCGTAGTTTAAATTTGCTTTTTCTGAATTGTATATTTTTTCATAATTCCAGTTCTGTAATTCTATTAAAGCTTCAAATACATCATTTGAGAAATTTAAGTATGGTTTTTCAAAGCTATTTATTATTACGTCTTTAATTAATGTATCTATTATTTGTCTGTTATTATTACCTATTATCTTTCTTGGAAGTTCCGGTATTTCATCTCTTTCTACTATTCCTAGAATTATTGCATCTTCTATGTCTCTACCTATATATGCAATTACGTCTGATAGCCTTACTACACTTCCTTCTATTGTTATTGGTATTATTTTTCTGCTGTAATCATCTACGTGGAAAGCATTATATAAATCTTTTTCAAATTCCTCACGTGTTTTGTTTGTATTATGTTCATATCTGTTTTTTAGTATTTCTCCATTGTGTGCTAAAATTCCATCTAATGTTTGCATACTAATATTTAAACCTTCTATGTCTTGCAATATTCTTACACTTTGAGCATTGTGACAGAAGTATCCTATGTTTTCCTTTTTACATATTGAATTTAACAAACTTTCGCCTTTATGCCCAAATGGTGTATGTCCTATATCATGTCCTAGTGCAATTGCTTCTATTAAGTCCTCATTTAGTCTTAAGCTCCTACCTATCGTTCTTGCTATTTTTGAGACTAATTGAACATGCAAAACTCTACGTGTTATATGGTCATTTTGAATAAATGAATATACTTGTGTTTTATCTATATATCTTGTATAGCCTGATGAGTGTATTATTCTGTCTATGTCCCTATAAAATATTGGTCTTATGTCTTCAATATCCTCCTTTAGCCATACTCCTTCTTCTGATTTACAAGCAAATGGTGATAAATCTTTTTCCTTTAATAACATATTTTGTTTTGCTTTTTCTAATATTTCATTCATAGATTTTCTATTCCACCTTCTATATTATATAAATTTTTATAGCCCTGTTTTTTTAAAATCTGCAATGCTCTTTTACTTCTTATTCCTGCACTACAATACACTATTATTATACTATTTTTATCAAGCTTTTTTGGTGCTTCTTTTTCTATATCATATACTGGAATATTAATGCTTCCACGTATATGTCCCTCTTTATATTCTTGCGTACTTCTAACATCTAAAAGCACTGCATTATCATTTGTTTTTATAATTTCAAGCATCTCTTTTACTGTAATGTTTTCCTTGCTCCTGCATATTTTTTTCATTAATATATTAAGCATTTTCATTCATCTCCTAAAAAATCCCTAATATAATATATTAAGGATTTTCTTATTTGGTGAATTAATTTTTTTCTTCAAAATTTGCTGATAAAGCTATTATACTAGCTACATATGTTGCAAGCATTATTGAAAAAAATAGTCTATTTATTGGCATTCTTATTATTGCCATTAGTGCTAGTACAAATACTATTGAACCCATGATTCCAAGTATGGAGGTGCCTAAGATTTTTAAAACACCTTTTTTGTAATATCTTATTGAATAATAAAGTAATATTATTATTGTTGCTATACCTATATAATTTGCATATTGTTTTACGTTGTCTATTAAAATATTTTTTGTATAACCATCAATATAATTTAGTCCATTTTTTCCAAGTAAAAACATTCCTACTGCTATTACTAGTACACATATTATTAATAATATTTTTTTAACTGTTTTCATTTTGACCTCCCACTTAAGTTTTCAAATATAAACTTTGAGAATATAAAATTATAAATATAAATTATTATTATTCCCCAGAATAAAGACATTCCAAAACTGTTTATATTTGTTTTTATTGCAAAGGTAAATACTACTGCTATTACGTATATTGGAAGTGTATTTAAGAAGAACTCTAAATTTGCTTTTTTGTACATGCCTTCTGTTTCTTTACTTAGGTTTCTTAAAACTATATATGTGAATATATACTCTAATATCATTGATATTATTATTGCTGAAATTCCTTCCATTGTTATAACTACATTAGTTAGTCTTAGTACTAATAGTAAAATTCCTAAATATCCTATTTGAAAATATACAGATATAAAGCCTTTTGCTTTAAATTTTATTACTAAATATATATATGCTATTATGAATACAATTCCAATTGATGTTGCAAATATTAATAGTTTTTCTTGAGTTAGATTTGTTTCTTTTGTTTCATTTTTGTATTCATAAATAATTGGTTTTGCTCCTGAATTTAAAAGTACAGCTTCACGATTTGCTTCTTTTCTTGCTTCTTCTAATTCGTTTGTATCATTTGACACACCAAAGGTTAACATTACTTTATTGTTATATACTATGTTTGGAAGTACTGTTTCTCCAAGGAAAGAATCATTTAATATAACCCAAACTTTTTTTGAACTTGTTACATTTTCTTTTTCTCCTGCTTCATTCGTTTTTTCTTCTGTTGTTTCAACATATATTTTATTTAACTCCTCAATTTTTTTTGTTCCCTCCTCATTAAATGATAATTGTAGGAAAATTCCTGTTTGAAGGGCTCCTTGGCTATACATTACTTCTGCCTTTTCTAAATATTTATTGTCAAAAACAACTTCAAATGTTTCTCCATCTAATAAGATAAAACTTCCTGAATTTTTTATTATGCTCTGAACTTCATCTGCTTGACTATTTTCTGGGATTTCTATTGTTATTTTTCCTGTTTTTTCATCTAAGTCTATTAGATATTCTGAAACGTTATTTCCTTTAAGTCTTTTTTCAATAATTTTCTTTGTTTTCTTGTAGTTGTCTAATGTTTTAACTGTTTCATCATTTACTGGATTTTGAACTGTTTTGTATCCAGCTTCTTCAGTATATTCTACCCCTTCTTCTTCTGTTACAACTTTTCCTTCTGCATCATATATTGTTTTTGTTGTTTTTTCACTTACATCAGCTGTAATTACTCTAGTTTGTCCAAATTCCATTCCTGTTTTTAAATTTGGTAGTACATTTACTTTTTCACCATTTTCATTCTTTTTATATACTCCAAAAAATGATGCAAACATTAAAAGAGCTACAACTAAGATTATAACAACTGTTAAAGTTTTTGTGTATTTTTTCACTTTTCCTTCAATCCTTTCATTTTTTATTTTATAATAACCTGGTATTATTTATAATAAGTTCAAACCAAATATTTAAATATTTTGCTGCATATTTGCTCATCATTGTTCTATCCATAAAAATTTCAAAATAGTCTAATACTGGACATATTTTTGTGTCTATTGTTAAATCTAATATTACTTTTCGATCAACATTATCAATTTCCAAATTAGCCTCTGTTACAGCATAATTTACTCTATCATGGATTTCAAATTTTGTTAGATTTTTATTTACAACTCTATCTCTATGCACATCGGATTTATCTGCTAATATTAAAGCTGCCGAAATATCACTAACTGCCGTTCCTGTTGCTTCATCATGATTTCCAATTGCAGACATTATTTCTGTTCTATCTTTTACATCCATTCCCATATCCTTTAAGATGTTGTACGCAAGTATCGCACCTGAATGAGCATGGTCAACTCTGTTTACTCCATTTCCTATATCATGTAAATATCCTGCAATTTTTGCAAGTTGAATCCTATATTCATCATATCCCAATGTTTCTAAAATTCTTCCCGCTCTATTAGATACTATACTTACATGCCTTTGAGAGTGTTCTGTATATCCGAAGAGCATCCAATTGTTTTTGTGCTCCAATAACTAATTCTTGTACTTCTGGATTATTCTTTACATCCTCTAAAGTTACCATTTATCTCCTCCTTTTTATATTTGGTATTATATCAAAAAAATATGCCAAATACAATAATAAATACAAAAAAATAGTAAGCAGTAGGTTACCATTTAAGACTCACTACTAAAAAATTCGCCCAACGCAGGAGTTTTATATTTAGAATAAATTGAGAACCCCCGAAAAACATCGTAGGCGTAAGACTATATTAAATTTTGTCTACTGTCTCGTCTTTCTTGAAATATTTTGTTCCTAGCATTTTGTCTGGTAAATATTGTTGCTCAACTTGATGGTTTGGATAATCGTGTGGATACTTGTATCCTTTTCCATATCCAAATTCGCTCATTCCGTGTGACTGGTGCGTTTCTTATGTGCATTGGTATTTCTCCTGTGTCTTTGCTTGATACATCTACTAAAGCTTTGTCTATTGCTAGGTATGCACAGTTTGATTTTTTAGAAGTAGCCACATATAGTGCTGCTTCTGCAAGTATTATCCTTGCTTCTGGCATACCTACATTTGCAACTGCTTGCATTGCTGATGTTGCTACTACTAGAGCATTTGGATTTGCCAAACCTACATCTTCTGATGCTGCAATTACTATCCTTCTTGCTAAAAATACTGGATCTTCTCCTCCGTTGATTGCTCTTGCTAGGTAAAATATTGTTGCATCTGGATCGCTTCCCCTCATAGACTTTATAAATGCACTTATGTTGTCGTAGTGAGAATCCCCCGATTTATCAAACATTGTTTTTTTCTTACCCATGCAATTTGCTGCTATTTCTTTTGTTATTTTTATTTTTCCATCTGAATCCATCTCTGTTGTAAGTACAGCAAGCTCTAGTGTATTTAGTGCTGTTCTTACATCTCCTCCAGATAGTTTTGCTATAGCTAATAAAGTTTCATCTTCTATTTCTATGTTGTAATTTGCTAATCCGTCTTTATTTTCTAATGAGTTTTTTAAAATTTTAAATATGTCGTTATATGTCAATGGTTTTAATTTTACTACCATTGATCTTGATATTAAGGCTTTGTTTACTGAAAAATATGGGTTTTCTGTTGTTGCACCAATTAGTATTATTGTTCCATCTTCCACAAATGGAAGTAATGCATCTTGTTGAAGTTTATTAAACCTATGAATTTCGTCTATAAATAAAATGCATTTTCCTGATGGGTTAAGTAGCATATTTTTAGATTCTTCTACTGCTTTTTTTATATCTGCAACCCCAGCAGTTACTGCATTTAATTGTATGAATTTATATTTAGTTGTATTGCTTATTACTTTTGCAATTGATGTTTTTCCACAACCTGTTGGTCCCCATAGGATTAAGCTTGTTAGCCTATCTGCTTTTATTGTTCTATATAGTATTTTGTCTTGTCCAAGTATTTCTTCTTGTCCTACAAATTCTTCAAGTTTTGTTGGTCGTACTCTGTGTGCTAGTGGCTCCATACTTTTTCACTCCCTTTGTTCGTGAAATAATAAACATTTTTTATTTATTGGTTTCCTAGTGTTAATAGTGCTTTTTTAATTATTTCTTCTACTGTTAAGTTTTGTGTATCTATTTTTTCTAATACTTTTGATATTTCTTTTCTTGTGTAGCCTAGTACTTGAAGTGCTGTTATTGCTTCTGTGTCTTTTTCTTCAAGGTCTATTACTTTGGTAATTTTTTCATTTTGATTTATTGTCTGTTCTGTTTTTAACTTGTCCTTTAATTCTAGTATAATTCTTCCTGCTGTTTTGTTTCCTATTCCTGGTATTTTTACTATTTTTGATACGTCATTTGATATTACTGCTAGTGCAAAGCTTGATGGTGTTATGCTAGAAAGTATCTGGATTGCTGACTTTGCTCCTATTCCACTTACTGATAGTAGTAATTCGAACATTCGTAATTCTTCATTACTTAGGAAACCATATAATGCGATGTTATCTTCTCTTACATAATAGTATGTATATACCTTTAGATTTTCACCTGTGTCTGGTAATTTTTCTATAACGCTTGGAGACATAAATATTTTGTATCCTATGCCTCCATTATCTATTACTACATAATTGTTTGCTTTGTCTACAATTTTTCCATTTATATATGCATACATAAGTGTTCACTCCTTTTGCATAAGCAATACTTAGTCAGCCTAAACGAAGTAAGTAGTATTTGTTTTGCACATACTTCAAAGACAGACTAAGTAATTTTCTTATTCTACAGTTACTGATTTAGCTAAATTACGTGGTTTGTCTACGTCTAATCCCTTTTCTTTTGATATGTAATATGATAATAATTGCAATGGTATTATTGAAAGTACTGGTGATATTTCTGTAGAAATTTCTGGTATTCTAATTATTGTATCAAAACCTTTGTTTTCTATGTTCTGATTTGTTACAACTATTACTTTTGCTCCTCTTGATAGTACTTCTTGTATATTGCTAATTGATTTTTCTACTAAGTTTTTATTTGTTATTGTTGCTATTACTGTTACTCCTGTGTCTATTAGTGCTATTGGTCCATGTTTTAACTCTCCTGATGCATATCCTTCTGAATGTATATATGATATTTCCTTTAGTTTTAAAGAACCTTCTAAGCTTACTGCATAATCTACTCCTCTGCCAAGGAAGAACATATCTTTTTCTTTATATATTCTTTTTGCTACTTCTTGAATCTTTGAAGTATCTTTTAGTAATTCCTCTGCTTTGCTAGGTAATTTTAATAAGTCTTCTTTTATTGTGTCTATTTTGTTTGTATCAGTTCTTCCTAATATTTCTGCAAAATATAGAGCTATTAATGTTAACATTGTTACTTGTGATGTGTATGCTTTTGTTGATGCAACTGCAATTTCTGGTCCTGCATGTGTATATATTGAATAGTCTGCTTCTCTTGTTATTGAGCTTCCTATAACATTTGATATTGCTATTGTTTTTGCTCCTTTTGACTTTGCAAGTTTAAGTGCTGCTATCGTATCTGCTGTTTCTCCTGATTGGCTAATATATATTACTAATGTTTTGTCATCTACAAGTGGATCTCTATACCTAAATTCTGATGCAATATCTACCTCTACTGGTATCTTGCAAAGTTTTTCAAATAAGTTTTTTGAAACTAGTCCTGCGTGCATTGCTGTGCCACATGCTATTACATACATTTTATTTATACTTTCTAAATAATCCTTTGTAAATCCTAGTTCATCAAAATTTACTTTTGAATTGTTAAGCCTTGTTCCTATTGTTTCTCTTATTGCTTTTGGTTGTTCATATATTTCTTTTAACATAAAATGCTCATATCCATCTTTTTCTGCCCCTTTGCTGTCCCATTCTATTGCACTAGTTTCCTTTTTTATTTCGTTTAATTCTGTATCATAGAATTTTACATCGTCTTTACTCAAATAAGCAAATTCATAATCATTTAAGAAATAAAAATCCTTTGTATATGAAAGTATCGCTGGTATGTCTGAGGCTATATAGTTTTCTCCTTTTCCTTTTCCAATAACTAGTGGACTATCTTTTCTTACCACTATCATTTTGTCTGGTGCTTTACTTGAAATTATTTCAAGAGCAAAACTTCCTTTTAAATCCATACAAGCATTTTTTACTGCTCTTAGAAATCTTAAATCATCATTGTCTTTATCTTGTTTATAGTAATAGCTTATTAAATTTGACACTACCTCTGTATCTGTTTGTGATACAAATTTATATCCTTTTTGAATTAAATCATTTTTTAATTCATTATAATTTTCAACTATTCCATTATGTACTATTGCAAATAAGCCATCCATATCCATATGTGGGTGTGAATTTTCCTTTGATGGTTTACCATGTGTTGCCCATCTTGTATGTGCTATTCCAATTGTTCCTTTTAAATTATCAATTCCATCTAAAGAAGCTAAATTACTTACTCTTCCCTTGTCTTTTTCTACTTTAATTTTATTATCTTCAATTACTGCAATTCCTGCTGAATCATAACCTCTGTACTCTAATCTTGTTAATCCTTGTATTAATATTGGTGTTGCTTTTTTTGTTCCTATATATCCTACTATACCACACATATTTACCTCCTTTAAAATGCAAAGCATTTTGTCCTTTAACTATTCATTTTTGCTTATGAACATTATGTATTATATTATATAAATATATTTTATGCAAGTACTTAAAATAAAAAAACTGGATTGCTCCAGTTTTTATTTGTGCGAAGTTTATTTTACTGTATATCCTTCGTCCTCTAGAGATTTCTTTATTTCTTCTCTAGTCATACTTTCTATTTTTTCGTCTTCTGATAGTTCAGCAAATGTTTTGGCATCTAGTTCCATTGTAGCTTTTTTGCCACTTTGTGTTAATGTTGGAAGGTTTACTTTTCCTTCTTCTTCTCCTGCAAATGATTTTAAAACTTGAATCATTGCATTATATTCATCAACATATTTCTTTGCTGTATCATCATTTTCAAAGATAAATGTCATTTTAACCTTATCAACTTTATCATTTTTGAAAGATACTTCTACTTCCTCTTTATGTTTTGGAGTACTAGATGTTTCTTCTACGTCTTTTGTTGCAACTAATTTATTTCCACAACCTGTTAAAGCTAATAATACTACTAGTAAGCAAAGCATTAATAATACTACTTTTAATGTTTTTTTCATTTTTTTATCACCTCCATTAAATTTTATATTTTCATAATATCAAAACTTTTTGGAAAAGTCAAGCTTTTTTTTTATGAAATATTTTTTATTAATTTTAGATATTTCATTGCTTCGTATATGTTTTTTACTCCTATTATGTTTGATGTATATGTTCCTTTTAGTTGTTTTTTATTGTGTTCTGGTATTATGCAAGTTTTGAAACCTAGCTTTTCTGCTTCTTTTATTCTTTTTTCTATCATATTTACGCTTCTTACTTCTCCGGTTAGCCCTACTTCTCCTATTGCTATTGTTTCTAGTGGTATACTTATATTTTTATAGCTTGAGGCTACAGCTAGCACTATACCTAAGTCTAATGCTGGTTCGTTTATTTTTATTCCTCCAACAATATTTAAGTATACATCTTGATTTCCAAATGGCATTCCTACTACTTTTTCTAATACTGCTATTAATAGTGTTAGTCTATTATAGTCTATTCCATTTGCTGTTCTTCTTGGAAAGCCAAAAATTGTTCCGAGATGTTAGTGCTTGTATTTCTACTAGAATTGGTCTTGTTCCTTCTATACTTGCTACTACTATTGAGCCTGATGGGTTTTCTTCTCTTTCTCTTAGTAATACTGATGATGGATTTTGTATTTCCGTCATTCCTTTGTCTTGCATTTCAAACATCCCAATCTCATTTGTTGAACCAAATCTGTTTTTTACTCCTCTTATTATTCTATAAGAGAAATACCTTTCTCCTTCTAAGTATAATACTGTATCTACCATATGTTCTAAAACTCTTGGGCCTGCTATATTTCCGCTCTTTTGTAACATGTCCTATTATTATTGTTGTTATTTTTTGTTCTTTACAGTTCCTCATAATTTTTGATGTTATTTCTCTTACTTGGCTTACACTTCCCGGACTTGAAGTTATCTCATCTGAATACATCGTTTGAATTGAATCTATTATAACTAGTTTTGGTTTTACTTTTACAATTGCATCTTCTATAAGTTCTATATCTGTTTCTCCTAAAAATAATATGTTGTCATTGTTTATTCCTAATCTGTCTGCTCTTATTTTTATTTGTTCTGCTGATTCTTCTCCTGAAACATATAAAACTTTTCCTTCACCATTTACTTTGTCACATATTTGTAGAATTAGTGTAGACTTTCCAATTCCTGGTTCACCACCTAATAATGTAAGTGAACCTTTTACTAAACCTCCGCCTAAAACTTTATCTAACTCCTCGAATCCAGTTGAGGTTCTTTTTATATCTTGTTTCTGTATATTGTTTAGAACAGTTGGTTCTACCTTTTCCTTTGAGGTTAATTTTCCTACTACTTTGTTTTGATTTTTTTCTTCATAACAAGTATTCCATTCATTACAAGCTGGGCATTTTCCAAACCATTTGGGCGATTCGTTTCCACAATTACTACATACAAATATTGTTGATTGTTTTGGCATTTTTTTCTCCTTAATTAAAATAATATTTTTAGGGGCTGACATCGTGCGTCCGCCCCTATGTGAGACTTATTATTTGTCAAATATTTTTTGAAATTCTTCTGCTGTTATTGTTTCTTTTTCTAATAATTTTTGAGCTACAGCGTGTAGTTTATCCATATGTTCTAAAATTAAATCTTGTGCTCTTTTATATGCTGTATCTATTAGTTCTTTTACCTCTACTCCTATTATATCTTCTATGTTATTTCCAAATACTTGAAGCTCATATTGTTCTTTTGTTTCTAAGTTTACTGGTCCTACTCTATCACTCATTCCGTATTTTTTTACCATATCTTTTGCTAAGCTAGTTGCTACTTCGATATCATTGCTTGCTCCTGTTGAAATGTCATTTAGTGCTATTTTTTCTGCCGCTCTACCTCCAAGTAGTGCTACTAATTTTTCTTCCATTTCTGTTCTTGAAATGTAGTATTTGTCTTCGTTTGTTTTATACATTGTGTATCCACCTGCTAGCCCTCTTGGTATTATTGATACTTCTTTTACGTCTTGCTGTGTTTCTAGGTATTTGCTTACTATTGCATGTCCTGCTTCGTGATATGCTGTTAATTTTTTATCTTTTTCTGATATTACTCTACTGTTCTTTTGAAGTCCAACTGTTACCTTCTTTACCGCTTCTTCCAAGTCATCCATTACTATTTTTTCGTGTTGTCTTGTTGTTGCGATTATTGCTGCTTCATTTAATACATTTGCAAGCTCTGCTCCTGTAAATCCTGCTGTATCTGTTGCAATGTCTTTTAAATTTATATCATCTCCTAAAGGCTTATTTGCTGAGTGAATCTTTAATATTTCTTCTCTTCCTTTTGCATCTGGTACTGCTATTGTTATTTGCCTATCAAATCTTCCTGGTCTTAATAGAGCTTTGTCTAACATTTCTGGTCTGTTTGTTGCAGCAAGTACTATTACTGTTTCATTACTATCAAATCCATCCATTTCTACTAATAGTTGGTTTAAAGTTTGATTGTTTTCAGATTCTGCTCCGCTTCCACCAGTTCTTCTTGCTCCTACTGCATCTATCTCATCTATGAATACTATACATGGAGATATTTTTTTTGCTTTTTCGAATAATTTTCTAACTCTTGATGCACCTAACCCTGCAAACATTTCTATAAATTCTGAACCACTCATTGATATAAATGGTACTTTTGCTTCTCCTGCAATTGCTTTTGCAATTAAGGTTTTACCAGTTCCTGGTTTTCCATAAAGAAGAATTCCTCTTGGAATTTTCGCACCCATTTCTTGAAATTTTTCTGGTTCTTTTAGAAAGTTAACTATTTCAAGTAATTCATTTTTTTCTTCATCAAGTCCTGCAACATCTTTGAAGGTTATATTTGTTTTTTCACTTTCTGCATCATATACTTTTCCCTTGTCTCCTAATCCTTGCATCTTGAATAGTACTATAAATAGTATTAATATCATTATTGTTGGTAATAGGTTAACTAGTGTGTTTGTTAGTCTTACAAATATATTTGTTTTGTCTTGTTTTAAATCTATTACTTTTCCTTCTTGTATCTTATTTTGTACTAGTTCTACAAATGCTTGTGTACTTGGTATTATTGCTTCTTTCTTTTCCTCTTCATTTTTTAATTTTACTTTTATTGAGGTGCTTCCTACTGTCATTTCTATTTTTTCTACTGCATTTTCATCAATTTTATTTATTAATTCTGTATATGAAAGTTCCTTGCTGTCTTTATCATTATTTTTGTTTAGTAATGCAAAGGTTATGATTATTGCTGCCACTACTAAAACTATTGTAAATATTGTATAGTAAATTTTACCTTTATTTTTATCATTCATTATTTATACTCCCTTCTGGTTTCTTTAGGTATATATAGTGGATTTACATCTAGTACTGCTATATCTTCTGTTTTTATATTACCACCTGTTACATCAACTATTATATGGTACATTCCGTATTGTTCCTATTATATTATATCTTTTATTATTTATCTCCACAGTTGCCTTTTGTTTTTTTAAAATACTCTTTATTTCTTTTAAAGCTCTTCTTAATTTGTCTCTTACTCTAAACATATCTGCTCTTTGGGTTACATTATATCCATCTAGATATCCTATTGGAATTATTGCTACTTGAGTTTCCTTTTTGGTTTTATAACTATTAACATAGCTTATATTGAATTTTGCAGGAACCTTTTTTACTTCTGCAATATTCACTTCTAGTTTTCCTATTTTTTTAAGTCCTATATTGTTTTGTGAACTTACTCTTCCTATAAATGCTGAGCCAATTCTTGAAGCGGTCAGATGCATTTCTGGGTAGTTTAGAATTGCTGGTGAGTTGCATATATGTTTTAGCCTTATATTAATATCATTTCTTTCAAGCATTTCAAGAACTTTTTTGAATCTTTCAAATTGTGCTATTGTGTGTTTATTGTTTTTATAGTATGCAATTGAAAAATGCGAAAATATTCCTTCTATTTCTATATTTTTGTCTATACTCTTTACTGCTTCTAAAATGTTTTCAAAATCATTATATATAAATCCATATCTGCCAAATCCTGTATCTATTTTTACGTGTACCTTTATATTATACCCTTTTTGAGAAAGTTCATTTACCATTTCTATGTTTTCTTTTGAATCTACTGTGATTGTAATTTTGTTTTTTAAAGCCTCTTCTAATTCTTGTTTATTGTATAAAGGAGATAGCATTAATATGTTTACATTTTGATGTTCTTTTCGTAAAACAAGTGCTTCTTCTAATGTCGCAACTGCTAGGTAGTTTATACCATTTTCTATTAAGATTCCGAGGGTACTCTTTCAGTCCTAAGCCATATCCGTTTCCTTTAACAACAGCTATTATTGTGTAGTCATTATCTCTAGAAATTTCTTTTACATACGTTTTTATTTTGTTTATATTATGTCTTAATTCCTCTTTATTTACAATTAATTGCTTCAAGTTATTTACCTCTTTCTTTTATTTTTGTTTTTATCTCTGCTAGATTTTTATATATTTTTTCTGTAATTTTGTACATTTTATATATGAAAGGTTTATAGTTGATGTATAATTCTCCTATAAATTCTGTAAACTCTGCATTGAAGCCTTTTTTAAATCTATATAATCCATATTGTGGATGACTTTCGTCTACCACACCAACAACACCTCTAAAATCATACATATCTTTTTTATGTTCTATTGAGTATTTTATCATCTCCCATTGTAGTAAATAATTTGGCATTAAATTTCTATGTTCGTTGCTACTTGCACCATATAAGTACCATATTTTATTTCCATAGATTATATCTAATATTCCTGATATTGGCTTGTCCTCATAATATGCCATCATTAATTTTAAGTGTTCTGGTGCTAGTTCATCATACATTTTTTCGAAATATGATAATGGTCTTATCATAAAGTTGTCTCTTTTTCCTGTTATTTCCATTATTTTATGGAAGTCTTTTAGATCTTCTTTTGTTCCTTCTCTTATTACAACTCCTTTTTTTGTTGCTAAACGTATATTATACCTAGTTTTCTGATGAAATGCTGCAAATATTTCGTCCTCTGTTTTACCTTTTAAATCTAGTCTAAACACATATCTTGGTTGTATTCCTTCACTAAAATTTTTGGCATCATCTTTTATTTTAAATCCTAATTCAGTAGCTATTTTTCTAAATTCTAAATCATCACTTTTTATATCTGGTTCCCATTTCAGAGTAAATGCTTTATATTTCTTAGCCAATTCTTTTAGTCCTTCATTTAAATCTTTTAAGACTTCTTTATTATATATATCACAAATTGGTCCTCTTGAAATGTACATAAAGTTTCCAAAAATTGGCATCTTTCTAATTAAAACGCTTACTGCGCCTACTATTTTGCCATCTTCTTCTTTAGATAAAACAACTTCATTTTTCCATGCTTGTTTTACTTTTCCCCATTCTAAAGATTGTTGAAAATTACATCTTTCATTGTTCTCTAAAAACTCTTTATATGCTTTTTTATCATTTTCTGTTAAGATTTGCATTGGTTTGTCCTTTCTTTCCAAATTTATAGGTTGATTCTCCCTCGAAGTGTGGAGGGGCGCACAAGCTCCGCTCCTACAATTCCAATTCTATTTTTCTGCCAGTTGGTTTGTATTGTGTGTATTTAATATGTGCCATATCTAGCATTTTTTTTGATGCTTTTATGCTGTCTGTTTCTGCGTATTTGTCTGATTTGTATATTATTTCTTTTATGCCTGATTGTATTATTGCCTTTGCACATTCATTGCATGGGAATAGTGCTACATATATTTTGCTGTTTTTTAGGGTCGTACCTGTGTAATTTAGTATTGCATTTAGTTCTCCATGACATACATAGGGATATTTTGTTTCTGCAAATTTTCCTTCTCTTTCCCATGATACTTCATCATCTGAGCATCCATTTGGAAATCCATTGTATCCTATTGATAATATTTTATTATCTTCACTTACTATGCAGGCTCCTACTTGTGAGCTTGGGTCTTTACTTCTTTCTCCTGAAAGAAGTGCAACCCCCATAAAATATTCATCCCATCCTATGTAATTATTACGTTTCGGCATATTTTCCTCCTTTTTTTATTCAGTTTTTTCGATTGTTGCTCCATCTTTTGAGTCTTTTACATTATATCCTAGTTCTTTTATTTTGTCCCTTAGTTCGTCTGATAGTGTCCAGTTTTTTTCTTGTCTTGCTGTTTTTCTTTGTTCTACTAGTTTTAATACTTCTTCTGGTATTTCTTCTTGTTTTGTTTTTACTGGTTCGTCTACTTTTATACCTAGTACTTTATCAAAGTCTAATAATAAGTCTGCTAGTTTTTTTGATTTTACTGGATTTTTTATAACATCCCAAACCACACTCATTGCTACTGGCATATTTAAATCATCATTTATTGCTTCTAAGAATTTATTTTTGTATTCTGATATTTTGCTATCTTCTATTTCTTCTGTTCCAGATTTATGTTTTTTATATCCTTCTTTTAGTTTTATTAGTGAGTTTTGGGCATTTGTTAGTCCTTCCCAGGTGAAGTTTAGTTTATTTCTATAATGTGATGTAAAGCATAACATTTTGTAGCTAAGTGGGTCATATCCTTTATCTATTAAATCTTGTACTAAGTAAGTATTTCCTAAACTTTTAGACATTTTTCCACCATTTATAAGTAGAAACTCACAGTGCATCCAGAATTTTGCTGGTATTTTTCCTGTACATCCTTTGCTTTGCGCTATTTCATTTTCATGGTGTGTTGGTACTAAGTCTATTCCTCCTGTGTGTATATCAAATTGTTCTCCTAAATATTTGTTGCTCATTGCAGAACACTCTATATGCCACCCTGGATAAGATAAACCCCAAGGGCTTTCCCATTTCATTATATGATTTTCTGGTGCCTTTATCCAAAGTGCAAAGTCATATGGATTCCTCTTTTCCTCATCTATTTCAACTCTTGCTCCTGCTTTTTGATTTCGTAAATCTATTCCAGATAATATTCCATATTTGTCTAGTTTTGAAACATCAAAATATATTGCTGTTGATGTTTCATATGCGTACCCATTATCTAATAATTTTTGAACATACTTTAACATTTCTTCAATATGCTCTGTTGCTTTACATATTATTTCTGGCTTATCTATATTTAATCTGTCAAAGTCATTAAAAAATTTTGTTGTATAGTATTGGGCTATTTCTAATGGACTCTTCTTTTCCTCTCTTGCTGCTTTTAACATTTTGTCTTCCCCTTCATCTCCATCAGATACTAAGTGTCCTACATCTGTTATATTCATTGCATGTTTTAATTTGTATCCGTTGTATTTTAGAGTTCTTCTTAATGTATCCATAAATATAAATGATTTCATATTGCCAATGCTTGCATCCTTATATACTGTAGGTCCACAAGTATATATTCTAACGGTGTTTCCTTCTAATGGTTTGAATTCATCTTTTGTCTTGGTTAAAGTATTATAAAATCTTATCTTCAAACTCTTGCCTCCTCTTAAATTACTAAATTGGCAGATAAAAATCTGCCATATTTAGGTTCTTATTATTCATCAATGTTTTCAATAACTACTCCATTTACATTTATATTATTTCCTTCTGTTGTATTTCCTCCAGTTGTATTTCCTTCGCCTGGTTTGTTATCTGAATCATCTGGTTTTTCTGGTTTTTCTGGTTTTTCTGGTTTTTCTGGTTTTTCTGGTTTTTCAGAAGTAATTGTTTCTTCTGGTGGTACTGTATGTGCTTTACAATATTCAGTTATTAACATATATTCTGCATCTTTTGCTCTAGACCAATCACCTGTTTCTGTTTCTGGTCTTGTTATAAATACTTTTGTCTGTCTATTTTTACAGTATTGACCTGCTAACAATCCTGTATCTAAGCATACGTCAATTCCAACATGACAAGTACATTCCTCTGTTGGAACCGTTCCTTTTATAAAATATTCTGTATATGCCTGACTTCCCCTTTGGTCATTTTCGCAGAATATTGTTGCTAATTTGCCTGAGTTTTTACATATTCTAGCTGTTGTAATATTACTTGGTTTTGAATCTGAAAATCTTGCATTTGGTAAATCCTTGTGTATTGTTTTCATTACAGCTGAACATATTCTTCCTGCTGGATTAGAGCCAGCTCTAACTAATTCATTATAATCATAGCCATACCAAGTAGCTGCTGTATAATATGGTGTAATTTCGCAGAACCATCTATCATAATTTTTAGATGTTGTTCCTGTTTTAGCACCTACGCTTATTCCAGAAATTGCTGCCATTCCACCAGTACCAGATCTTACAACTTCTACTAATATATCTTTTACTATATATGCAGTTGCTGAAGACATTACTGTTCTTGTTTCTTGGTTTGCTTGTAATACTACATTACCTTCTGAATCTGTTACTTTTGTATAGAAGGTTGGTTCAATATACACACCATCGTTTGCAATTGATGCATATGCACCTGCCATTTCTAGTGGACTTACTCCATGCTCTAAACCGCCTAAAGCTATAGACATTCCCACATCTTTTTCTGGGTCAAGGGAAGTAATTCCTGCACTTTTTAGGAATTCTATTGACCTATCAATTCCAATATCATTTATTGCCTTTAGCATTGGTATGTTTTGTGATGAAGCTGTTTCAAATCTTAGTGTTAATAATCCTTTGTAACCCGTACTATTCTTAAAGCCTTCATATTTTCCTGTTGAATATGGAATATCATCATAAGCCGTTCCAGCTGTAATTATTCCACTATCTATACCTGGGCATAATACTGCTAAAGGTTTCATTGATGAACCTGTTTGTCTTACACTTTGTGTTGCTCTATTTTGACCAAAAGATGTTGTTTTTTCGCCAATTCCACCAACCGTTGCTACAACATATCCTGTTTTATGGTCAATAATTACCATTGCTGTTTGTGCCGTTACAGGGTTTCCATTTTCATCTTGTTTTTGTCTTGAATATTCTACATATTTATCATTTTTTACTTCTTCTTCTAGTACTTTTTGTATTTCTGTTTTTTGTGTTGAATATATTGTAAGTCCACCACTTTTTACGTAGTAATTTAGATATTCTTCTGTCCAGTCAGGATGAAGTTTTTTCAAGTCTTTTTTTACTTGATTTACTGCCGCATCTGTATGATATGAGTATATTGTTTGTGTAATTGCTCCTTGATTAAATGCTAATCCATTTTCCAATTCTGCAATTGCTGTTTGGTATTCTTCCTCTGTTATTGCAACTTGATGATTTGGGTTTTCTTTGCTTAATTCATGCATTTTGTCTAATACTATTTTTGTTCTTCTTTTTATCTTATCTATGTCTGATTGTTCAGTTGAAAATGGATTGTAATTGTTTGGTGAGTTATTTATTCCAGCTAAAAATGCACTTTCTGCTAGTGTTAAATCTTTTGAAGTTTTGTTAAAATAATAGTTTGATGCAACCTCAACCCCATAAGCTTTACCTCCTAAAAATATTAGGTTTAGATATAGTTCTAGTATCTGTGGTTTTGAGAATTCTTTCTCTAAATAGTAGGCTCTTGCCATTTCTTTAACTTTTCTTTGCCATGTTCTTTCATTTTCTTCTGTTAGAACCTTTAGGAATTGTTGGGTTATTGTACTTCCACCATAATCAGCTGAACCTATTCCTAATTTGCTTAAACCATATTTTATTGTTGCTGCTCCAGTCCTTTTTATGTCTATACCTTTGTGCTCATAAAACCTTTCATCTTCTATTGCAACAAAGGCTTTTGGAATATACTTTGACATATCTGAAATTGAAACATTTTCTCTGTTTTCTTTTCCACTTAAAACAGCTATAGTAGCTCCACTGGAATCTTTAACAACTGAATTTTCATATTTAATTACAACATCGTTTATGTTTATTTTGGCTTCTTTGAAAATTCCATATATTTTTCCAATAAATATTCCCGCCATTACAATTAATGCAAGAAAGATAATTAATATGGCAAATCTTATTCTTTTCCATATTTTTTTAGATTTTTTAGTTTTGATTTTATATTTTTTTGTCTTGTCTATGTCGTTATTATTTTCTGGTATCCTTTTGGGTTGTTTTTTTGTGTTTTTCTTTTTATTATTCATATTTAAAAATATCCTTTCTTTATAAATATTTTTAATCTTTACTAATTATATTACATTTATTGATAAATTTCAATAAAATCTTCTAAAATATCATTTTCATTAGATGTGGGTTAGTCAATCATTTGTCACAAATTATTTAAAATAAATACTTTGAGCACCTATA
>USJO01000004.1 GCA_900555075.1 uncultured Clostridium sp. | reverse complement strand
TTGTCTTCCACCCGTTGGCAATCTTCTCCACCCACTCCGGGCGAATGCTGATAAGTACCGCTTTAGCCATTGTCAGCCCTCCGGTTCCACATATCGGCGGCCTTTTTACGATCGTCTTTGGCAAACACAATTTCCCCATTCGATTCCAAGTCCACCGTTACAAGGAAATCTTTCACAGGCAGTTCAATCATGCAGTTGGTACACTTGATACCAAATTTCCATCCATGCGTTGTGCAACGTTCGTAATTACTGTTGATGATATACGCTGCCTTACCCCCGCAAAACGGGCAGGGCTTCAATTCATTCATGCTTTATCCTCCTTCTCATAGCAGTCCTTTATGAGCCTGTTCCGGCGGCAGCAAGAACATTTTTGCGTTCTATTCTTCCATCGGCAGGTTTCGCAGCCGCCAACAAAGATATAGTCAAACGCACATGGGTTGTATCGGGAACGAATAATCATCTGTTCCAAATTCAGCAACGCAGTATCCGTCTCGGGAGAAATCCGCTGAATTTTTCGCTGTTCTCTTATAAACTCCACCATCTGGTTGGTGTTTACATAAAATTCAACCATCTTTCATTTATTTCTTTTTATTAGTTTATTTTTTTTATTTGTTGTGGTATAATAGTAAAATCTTAATTTAAGTAAGATATAAGATATATTTTAAAAAGGAGTTTGAGAAAGATGAATAGCGATGAATCGTGCAAAGACAAGTATTTATTAGAAGGATATCCAGATTTGGAAAGTTCCACAGTTGTACTGATTAAGGAGGCAATAAAACACGGGATAAAATTTGAGGTTATTGATGAAAATCATAGTTTTATTAAGCTTTACAAAGAAAATCATGAAGAATATATAGCACAAGCTACAAAAACAAGTAAAGATTCTTATATTTTCCCATCAATGGTTACTGATAAAGAATTTTCAAAGAGAATGCTTAGGGCTAATGATATAACTGTCCCAGATGGAATTGTTCTTACTTCAAAAATGACTCAAGAAGAAAAAGTTTCTTTAGTATCTCAATTTATTAATAAAAATGTAGTTATTAAGCCAAGAACCACAGATTGTGGAGTTGGAATTACAGTATTTGATCAACCTGCAACAGAAAAAGAAATTTTAGATGCAACAAACTATGCTTTCCAATTTGATAGTCAAGTTTTAGTTGAAAATTATGCTAAAGGTAGAGAATATAGGTTTGTTGTAGTAAATGGCAAATGTATTAGTGTTGTTTATAGGAGAAGTGCTAGCGTTGTTGGTGATGGCAAAAAAACAATAAGAGAATTAATGGCTGATAAAGATAGAGAACCTTGGCATTACATATTGAAAAATCCAATGGTTATAGATGAACCTTTAAAAATCTTTTTAAACAATCAAAATCTAACATTAGATTCCATTCCAAATAGTGGAGAACGTATATTCTTAAGAAGAAATTCTAACTGTTCAACTGGTGGTGAAAGTGTTGATATGACTGATATTATGCCTGATTCTTTTAAATTAATTGCTGAAAAAGCTTCTGAAATTTTTGGAGCAAAAATCTGTGGTGTTGATATTTTAATTGATGACTTGAATAAGCCTGAATATTCAATAGTGGAAATAAATGACAATCCTGGAATTTGCATAAATGAGTGGCCTTATGAAGGGCATGGTGAAAAAGTAGGCTTAGAAATTTTAAAAGTTTTAGGATTTATTGAATAAAAAAAATGAGCCGTTTGGCTCATTTTTTGGTGCACCATCACGGATTTGAACCGTGGACCTTGGCATTAAGAGTGCCCTGCTCTACCAACTAAGCTAATGGTGCATGTCCTTTACAAAACAAAAAATTAATTGGAGGCGACACCCGGATTTGAACCGGGGAATCAGAGTTTTGCAGACTCGTGCCTTACCACTTGGCTATGTCGCCATACTTTATTATATGCTAATGAATAATGAATAATGAATAATATTACATTTATGGAGCGGAAGACGGGGCTCAAACCCGCGACCTATGCCTTGGCAAGGCATCGCTCTATCAACTGAGCTACTTCCGCATATACTTTAGAAGCAAAGCAATAATATAATAACAAAATTAAGTAAAAAAGTCAAGACTTAGCTAGAAAAATTCTAAAAATGCCAGCTTTTTTACATAATCAGTTGAAAAATTAAGTTATTTATAGTATAATAAAATAGTTAAAGAAATCTAAAAACATTTTTAATAAAAAGCAATATAATCTTACGGAAATATGGGATTTGACCTATATTTTGACTTATATATATATATATAATTAAAATGTAAAAAAAATGTCACATTTTTGCGAGTAAAATGTATCCAAACTGCCCGTAAGCAAGTAACTAATAGAACTTAACAATTTTAAAAAAGACATATTGACATTTATATAAAAAAATATATAATAATTACAAAATAAGGAGAGTAATATGAAGAAATCAAAGGTATTATTAATTTTTGTATTTGTATTGATGGTATTAGCCATATTAAGTGGTCGAGCTTATGCAACAAACACTATGAATTTAAACATAACTAACATAAGACCATACACTTCAAAGGAGTATACAGTAACAACACCAAACGGAAATGTGCATACGATATTTAAAATAATTAAAAATAATGGAACAACCTATGTTTATGAAGATGCTCTATATTGCTTAAGAAGCGGGTTGGGTTTTGGAAATTCTGCAAATGTTAACAATCTAAATTCAAATGGACATTTAGATAATGATGTAACATATACAGAAAGCTATAATCTAAAAACAGATGCAACATCAGTAATGAATTACTATAGAAATACAATACAATACAATATATCAAATAATGAGTACAATGCTATGCTTTGGATAATAGATAATATGTATTTACCAGAACACAAAGATAGTACTCAAATGAAAGAAAAATTAATGAAGAAAGCAGATATAGTAAATCCTATATTAAATGATGATGATATAGAATTTGTACAACAAATGGCATTATGGTATTTTGCAAACTATGATGAAAATGGAGAGCAAAATTCACTTTCATTAGCTGATACATATGTACTAAGCAATGCAACAAAAATTAATGATGAATCGCTTACTGAAGAACAACAAAGACAAATAGATGCTTTATATAACTATTTTGTAAATAATGCAAAGACAAACGCATCAAACTATGGTGTAGGTGGAATAAGAGATATAGCACCTATAAAACCACAAGTAAATGTTAATAGTTCTTCAAAAGCAGTAACTATAGATAACGGATACACAGTAATTGGACCATTTAGTATAAATGAAACAGTAGGAAATGTAGATTATGAACTAACAATAACAGTAAAAGATAAAAATGGAAAAATAATACCAGAAAAACAAGGAGATTTACCAATAATATATATTGTAAAAAATCCAACAGATATGACAACAGATATAAGTACATTAAAAGAAACAATGGGTCAAGGAGATTTCTATTTAAAAATTTCAAATCAATATAATACAGAATATGATTTAACAGATGCAACAATAGAAACAAAATGTGTATATGATAAGATATACAAAACAACAGCAACATTATGGTTAGCAAATGAACAAGAACAACCAGTAATTAAAGTTGAAAAAGAAGAAGTACTTGAAGGAAAGATAAATATAAACATAAATAAAGTAGACCAAAATGAAAATTTATTATCAGGAGCAGCCTTTACAATTATTACAGGAGACAGACAAGTAATAACTTTAACAAATAATGGAGATGGAACATTTAGCACAGGAGATATAGAAATAACAGAAGAGGGACAAGAATTTACATTCGAAATAGAAGAAATAACAGTTCCAAATGGATACCTTGGATTAACAGAACCAATTAGAATAAAAATAACAACAAAGAAAAGTGAAGATGGTACAAAATATGTAATAAATGAAATGAAATTTTTAGATGCATCAGGAAAAGAAATAAATAGTGTAGCAGGTGTAACTTATGAAATAGTAGACAATACAATAACTCTAAAAGTTCAAAATGAAAAACTAAAAGTATTTGATTTAGCTCTTCGTAAGTTTATTACAAAAGTAAATGGAAAAGAAGTTGAATCAAGAGAACCGAAAGTAGACACAAGCAAATTAAATACAGTAGATGAAGCAACAGGTAAAACAATAACAACAGCAAAATATACACATTCAAAGGAACCAGTTGTAGTAAAACAAGGAGATATCGTAACATACAAAATAAGAGTATATAATGAAGGCGAAATAAATGGATATGTAGCAAAAGTAGAAGATTATATACCAGAAGGATTAGGATATTTAATAGACTATAAAGCAAATACTGATAATTTCTGGGTTCCAGTAACAGATAATACGACAGAAACGATTGATTTAGTTGGAGAACAAGGATTATATAAATCAGAGAATACTGTAAAAAATTTATCAACAACAGATTTCTATTCAAAAGATAGTTTAAAAGATGTAAAAATCTTAGTTGGTGAAGCAAAAATATCTTCAACAGCTTTAGAAGATGAGATTATAAAATCATATAATCCAGAACTAAAGTCTACTGATATTGGTGAAACTGACCAATGGCAACAATCAACTAATGGAACAGATGGATTATATTATAGGGACATAGAAATAACGTGTATAGTTCTTAAAGAAGATACATTTAAAGGAACATTAATAAACATAGCAGAAATTGAACAATTTAAGGCAGTAGACGAAAATGATGAAGAAATATATATAACAGATAGGGATTCAACGCCAGATGATGTAGATAGGGATAATTATAATCCACCAGCAGATAATAGTACATACCAAGAAGATGATGACGATTATGAACCATTGAAATTAAGATGCTTTGACTTAGCATTAAGAAAATTCATAACGGCAGTAAACGATGAAGATGTAAACACAAGAATACCAGTTCCAAAGGTTGATACAGATGGAAAAATTAAATATGAACACGATAAAACACCTGTATATGTAGCAAATAGCGATATAGTAACATACACAATAAGGGTATACAATGAAGGAACAGTTTTAGGATATGTAATGGAATTATCAGATGATATTCCAGATGGATTAGAATTTATGCCAGAACATCCGACAAATCAAGAGTATAAATGGATAATGATAGACCAAGATGGAAAAGAAACTTCAGATGCGTCAAAAGCTGTTGAAATAAGAACAAAATACTTAGAAAATACATTATTAAATCCATATGATCCAACAAAAGAAATAAGTGAAACAAACCCAGATCATGCAGAAGTAAAAGTAGTATTTAAAGTAGTAGAAGAAAAGATAACACAACCAGATAGAATTGTAATAAATAAAGCACAAATAACTGATGATAAAGCAGTAGATGAAGATGGAAATGAAATAGACGTAGATGATGAAGATTCAGTACCAGATGAGTGGAATGAAGGTGAAGACGACCAAGATATTGAGAAGATTTACGTAAAAAAATTTGACTTAGCGTTGTTAAAATGGGTAACACAGACAATAGTTACAGTAGATGGAAAAACCACAGTAACAGACACAGGCTTTACACCATATGATAATCCAGAACCAGTAGCAAAAGTTGTAATAGACAAGAAGAAATTAAACAAAACAACGGTAAAATTTGTGTATAACATAATAATAACAAATGAAGGCGAAATCCCAGGATATGCAACAGAGATAACTGATTACATACCAGAAGGATTAGAATTTGTACAAGAAGATAACCCTATTTGGACAAAAGTAGGAGATAACAAAATTACAACAAGAGCACTTGAACAAACCTTGCTAAATCCAGGAGAAAGTGCAACTTTAGAAGTAGTATTCACATGGAAAAAAGGAGCCAATAACTTAGGACTAAAGACAAATATAGCAGAAATAAGTGAGGACTACAACGACAAAGGTTCAAAGGATATAGACTCAACACCAGACAATGTAAAAACAGAAGATTATGATAAACAACAAGAAGACGATGACGACAAAGCATTAGTAATCTTAGAATTAAAAACAGGTGGAAGTGCATCATATATGTGGCTAGGATTAACAGTATTAATAATACTAGCAGGAGGAATATTACTAATAAAGAAATATGTTTTATAATAAAATAGTAATGTTGACAATAAAATGTTATTTATATTAAAAAAAGAAGTCTAAGATATTGTATTTTAGACTTCTTTGTTATATAATAATATAGTTCGAAATAGGAGGTAAAGATGAGCTTCATAGAAGAAATTAAGGAAAGAGCACGCAAACAAATTAAAACAATTGTATTGCCAGAAGCAATGGATTTAAGAGTACTAACAGCCACAGATATAATTTGCAAAGAAGATTTTGCAAAGGTAGTATTAATTGGAAATGAAGAGGAAATTGTAAAACTTGCAAAAGAAAACAATTTAGACATATCAAAAGTAAAAATTCTAGAACCTTCTAATTCTGAAAAGTATGAAGAATATGTAAATACATTTTATGAATTGAGAAAAGCTAAAGGTATGACAATTGAGCAAGCAAAAGAACTATTATTAGAACCAATATATTTTGGAATGATGATGGTAAAAAATGGAGATGCTGATGGTTTAGTATCAGGAGCAGCACACTCAACAGCAGATACCTTAAGACCTGCACTTCAGATATTAAAAACAAAACCAGGAACAAAGCTTGTATCAACTTTTAATTTAATGATAGTTCCAAATTGTGAATATGGAAACAATGGAGTATTTATATTTTCAGATTGTGGTTTAAATCCAAAACCAAATAGCGATGAATTATCTGAAATAGCAATATCTTCAGCTGAAAGTTATAAACAATTAGTATGCGATATTCCTAAAGTAGCAATGCTTTCATATTCAACATATAGAAGTGCTTCATCAGAAGATGTAGACAAGATTAGAGAGGCAACAAAATTAGCAAAAGAAAAAGCACCAGATTTATTAATAGATGGGGAAATGCAACTAGATAGTGCAATAGTTCCAAGTGTAGGAAAAAGTAAAGCACCAGGAAGTAATGTTGCAGGAAAAGCAAATATATTAATATTTCCAGATTTAAATGCAGGAAACATAGGATATAAACTAGTAGAAAGATTAGCAAAAGCAGAAGCATATGGACCAGTATGTCAAGGAATGGCAAAGCCAGTAAACGATTTATCTAGAGGCTGCAAAGCCGAGGATATTGTGGGAGTTGTAGCTATTACAGCATTACAAGCACAATAAAAAGTATTTTATGGAAAGAGTATAATATACAAAATACTCTTTAAAAGAGGAAAAGGAGAGATTTAAAATGAAAATTTTAGTAATTAACTGTGGAAGTTCATCTTTAAAATATCAATTGATAAATATGGAGGATAATAATGTTTTAGCTTCAGGAAAGTGTGACAGAATTGGGGTTAAATCAATAGAAAGCCCATACATAGAATATAAAAAAGACGGAAAGAAAATAAAAGAAGATGTTGCTCTACCAAATCACACAGTAGCTTTTGAATTAATAATGAAGTATTTACTTGATCCAGAAATTGGAGTAATAAAAGATGTAAGCGAAATAGATGCAATAGGACATAGAATTGTGCATGGAGGTCCAAATTTTACAAAAACAACAGTTGTAACAGACGAAGTATTAAAAGAATATAACACATCAATAGAATATGCACCACTACACAATCCAGCACATTTACAAGGTATTAATGCATGTATGAAATTAATGCCAGGTACACCAGAAGTATTAGTATTTGATACATCATTCCATACAACAATTCCAGAATATGCAGCTCTTTATGCAATTCCTTATGAGTACTATGAAAAATATGCAATAAAAAGATATGGAGCACATGGAAGTTCACATAAATTCATAGCAGAAGAAGCAGCTAAAAGACTTGGAAAGAAAAAAGAAGATATAAATATAATATCATGCCACTTAGGAAATGGAGCAAGTATTGCAGCAATTAAAGGAGGAAAGTGTGTAGATACATCAATGGGATTAACACCGCTTGAAGGACTAGTAATGGGAACAAGGTCAGGAGATTTAGACCCAGCAGTACTTGAATTTGTTATGAAAAAAGAAAATTTAACAATAGACGAGATGATGACAGTCTTAAACAAAAAATCAGGATTACTTGGAATATCTCAAATAACAGGAGATGTAAGAGATTTAAAACACATAGCAGCAGAAGGCAACAAACAAGCACAACTTGCAATAGATATGTTTGCATATAGAGTAAAAAAATATATTGGAGCATATATGGCAGTATTAGGTCATGTAGACGCAATTGTATTTGAAGGTGGAATTGGAGAACACAACTTTGATGTTGTAAATAAATGTGTAGAAGGTCTAGAATCACTAGGAATAGTATTTGACAGTTCACACAATAGTGAAGAAGTATATGAAGGATATTTAAGTACACCAGAATCAAAGATAAAAATGCTTGCAATTTCAACAAACGAAGAACTAGAAATAGCAAGAGAGACAATGAATGCTATAAAATAGAGATTAAAAATTAGAGGTTAGAGTTTAGAAAATCTAACCTCTCTATACTATATGGAGGGCACATGAATACATTAATTGTAACTCGGAGGTAAAATAAATAAAAATTTTTTAAAAAGGCACCTAAATAACAACAAGTATGATATAATAATAGCTGTAGATAAAGGACTAGACATTCTAAGCACTTTAAATATAAAAGTAAATTACATAATAGGAGACTTTGATTCAATAAACAAGGAAATACTAGAAAAATACAAAAACACAGATGCTAAAATACAAAAATTAAATAAAGAAAAGGATTTTACAGACACAAGTGTAGCATTAAACTTAGCAATTGAGAAAGGCTCTAAAAATATTACAATAATAGGTGCAATTGGAACAAGAATAGATCATACTATTGCCAATATTCATATATTAAAAGAAACACTCAACAAAAATATAAAAGCTAAAATTATAAATGAGAAAAATGAAATAGAGTTACTAAATAAAGAAACTAAAATAGAAAAAGATAATAGGTACAAATATATTTCAATAATACCTTTTACAGATACTGTAACAGGATTAACGATAACAGGAATGAAATACCATTTAAAAAATTATACACTACAAATAGGAACTAGTTTAGGAGTAAGCAACGAACAGATAGAAAATTATGCAAAAATTCAAATTAGAACAGGGATAATAATATTAATAAAATCAAGAGATTAAGGAGAAAAAATGGAATTAAAAGCTTTTGAAAAAGAAATTAATTATAACTTTTCAAATATCCAACTACTAAAAACAGCATTTACACATACCTCATATGCAAATGAAAGAAAAACAGAGAGCAACGAGAAACTAGAATTTTTGGGGGATGCTATTTTAGAATTCACAGTAAGCGATTATTTGTATAAAAATCACAAAAATCTAAAAGAAGGTGAAATGACAAAAGTAAGAGCAACAGTAGTATGTGAAGAAAGTTTACACCAAATAGCATTAGAATATCATTTTGACGAATTATTATATTTAGGAAAAAGCGAAAAATTAAGTGGAGGAAGCAAAAAAACTGCAATACTTGCAGATAGTGTAGAGGCAGTTATAGCAGCACTTTTCATAGATGGTGGGCTAGAGGTAGCAAAAAGATTTATAATTGAAAACTTAAAAGAACCAATAAAACAAGCAAGTAAAAATGTAGGACAAAAAGATTATAAAACAGTTTTGCAAGAAGAACTACAAAAACATGGAAGTGTTGAAATAGAATATATAATAATAAAAGAAGAAGGACCAGACCACAATAAAAGATTCGTAGCAGAAGTAAGATGCAACAAAAAATATCTAGCAACAGGAACAGGAAGTACAAAAAAACAAGCAGAGATGGATGCTGCACGTGTTGCTTTGCAAAGAAAGTAGAATTTGTACCAAAATTCAAAAAAACTTATATAAAATGGAGGTAAGAAATGTCAAGACAATACGTAATACCCGTATTTATACCACACTTAGGGTGCCCAAATGACTGTATATTTTGCAATCAAAAAAGTATAAGTGGACAGATGAAACAAATAACAGAAGAAGAGGTAGAAAAAACAATACAAGAATTTTTACATAGCTTTAAAGAAGAAAAACTATATACAGAAATTGCCTTCTTTGGAGGAAGTTTTACAGGCATAGATATTGAACTACAAGAAAGATTGCTAAAAGTTGCATATAAATATGTGCAGAAAAAAAAGGTAGATGGAATAAGAGTATCAACAAGACCAGATTATATAAATAAAGATGAATTAAAACTACTAAAAAAATATGGAGTAAAAACAATAGAACTAGGAGTTCAATCTACAAATGATTATATACTACAAAAGGCTAAGAGAGGGCATACTTTTGAGGATGTAAAACGAGCATCAAAACTTATAAGAAGATATGGATTTACACTAGGACATCAAATGATGATAGGACTTCCAGAAAGCACATGGTTAGACGAATTAAATACAGCCAAAGACTTAGCAAAATTGAAACCAAAAATAGTAAGATTATATCCGGTATTGATAATAAAACATACAGAACTTGAAAAAGAATTTGCAAAAGGCGAATATGTTCCAATTACTTTAGAACAGGCAGTAGAAAGATGCAAAGAGTTATATTATTTCTTTGATAAAAAGAAAATAAATGTAATAAGAATGGGCTTGCAAAATACAGACATAATATCAAACCCGGGAAATATAAATAGTGAAGTTGTTGCAGGACCATATCATGAAGCTTTCGGACAACTTGTAGAAGATAGCATTTGGTATGATAAAATTTTATCAGCAATAAAGAAGGTAAATACAAAGGTTGCAGAAGTTGAAATAGAAGTAAATCCAAATGATGTAAATAATATAATTGGGCATAAAAAAGAAAATATACAAAAGTTTAAAGAACTTTATGAAGTTGATGTTAAAATAAAGCAAGAGTTTAGCATTAGACCAGGAAAATTCAATTTAAACATAGTGAAAACATATAAAGAATTTTTAGATGATTAATCAAGAAGGAAATAGAAAATGAAATCAAAATATATAAATTTTAAACAAAACAAAAATTATGAAGAACTAAAAGCTCCAGCAGAAGCTATAAGGGAAGGAAAACTTGTTATATTTCCAACTGAAACAGTATATGGAATAGGCGCAAATGCTATTGATGAAGAAGCAGTAAGAAACATATACATAGCAAAAGGAAGAGCAAGTGATAATCCACTAATAGCTCACATTTCTGATATAAAGATGCTAGATGATTTAGTTCTTGAGGTTGGAGAGATTGAAAGAAAGTTAATAAAAAATTTCTGGCCAGGTCCATTAACAATAGTATTTAACAAGAAACCAATTGTACCAGATATTATAACAGGAGGACTAGATACTGTTGCAGTAAGAATGCCAAGCAATGAAATTGCACACAAATTAATAGAATACTCAAATTGTCCAATAGCAGCACCAAGTGCAAATATATCAGGAAAACCAAGTGGCACACAAATAGAAGATATAATAGAGGAACTAGATGGTAAAGTAGAATATATAATTGATAATGGAAAGGTAGATATTGGAGTAGAATCCACAGTAATAAGAGTAGTAGATAATGTAGTACATATATTAAGACCAGGAAAAATAACACCAGAAGATATAGAAGAATTGGGAATACCAGTATATATTGAAAAGCAAATATTACGGTGAATATAAAGAGGGAGAGAAAGTAATGTCACCAGGGATAAAATATAAACATTATGCTCCAACAACAAAAAGCATTTTAGTATATAGCAAAGAAAATGATAAAATGATAGAAAAAATAAAAGAACTTGCTCAAAACAAAAACGTAGTAATATTATGCAAAACAAAAAATTTAAATAAATACAATGCACAAAACAAATTGAGTATGGGAGATACATTAGAAGAAATAAGCCACAATATATTTGCTGTTTTAAGAAAAGCAGATAAATATAATGCAGAATTAATATTAATTGAAGGTGTAGAAAAAAAAGGCCTAGGACTAGCTATAATGAACAGATTAATACGTGCCTGTGCACATGAATTTATAGATACATAATCAAAATAAATAAAAATATCCTAAAGCAAAAAGGGGAGTAAATTTGGAAATAAAAGGACAAATAACAGACATAATTTATGAAAATGAAATAAATGGATATATGGTGGCAGAATTCAACACAGCAGAAGAGAACACAGTTATAACAGGTTATCTGCCATTTATTAATAATGGGGACACTTTAAAACTAACAGGAAAATTTGTAACACATCCAGAATATGGGAGGCAATTTAAAATAGATACTTTTGAAAAAATAATGCCAGAAACCCTAGAAGCATTAGAAAGGTATCTCGCAGGTGGAATAATTAGTGGAGTAGGTCCTGCAACAGCAAAAAAAATAATAGAAAAATTTGGAGAAGAAACTTTACAAGTTTTAAGATTTGAACCAGATAAGCTTGCAAAAGTGAAAGGTATAAATGCTGCAAAAGCAGTAAAAATATCTGAGGAATTTACTGAAAAATGGGATTTATGGGAAATTGTAGGATTTTTAGAAAAGTTTGGAATATCAGCCAACAACAGCAAAAAGGTGTATGAAACTTTTGGAAAGGATGCAATAACCCAAATTGAGGCAAATCCATATATGTTATTAGATATAACATATGGAGTAGATTTTAAAAAAATTGATAAAATGGCTTTAGATTTAGGCCTAGCAATAGATGATGCAAAAAGGATAGAGAGTGCAATTACATATAGTCTAGCAATAGCAACAAACAATGGAAATACTTGTGTAGAAAAACAAAATTTGATAACCTTTGTAGCGAACTTATTAAATGTAGAACAAAAGCATATTGAAAACTGTATAATTAATCTAAAAGCCAGAGAAAAGATAGATATAGAAAATATAGAAGATATTGAATGGATATATCTAAAAAGCCTTTTTGTTTGTGAAAAGAATATAGCAGAAAAACTATCAATTTTGAAAAATTCCAAGAATGTAAAGAAAATAAAAGATTTTGATAAAAAATTTAAAGAAGAAGAAAAGAAATCTGATATAGTATTATCTAAAAAACAAGAAGAGGCAATAAAAGCTGTGAATGATAATAATGTTTGCATAATCACAGGTGGGCCAGGTACAGGTAAAACAACTATAATAAAATTTATAATTGAATTGTATAAAAGAGAAGGAAAAAAGGTTGTATTATGTGCTCCAACTGGTAGAGCAGCAAAGAGAATGAGTGAAGCAACAGGAGAGGAGGCAACAACAATACATAGACTCTTAGCTCTAGGAAAAATGGAGGAAACACTTGGAATTGAAAGAGTAGATTATTATATAGATCCAATTGATTGTGATGTAATAATAGTAGATGAAATGTCTATGGTAGATGTTTTTTTAATGAATTATATATTAAGAGGGCTATATATAGGTACAAAACTAATCTTGGTAGGAGATATAAACCAATTACCATCAGTTGGTCCAGGAAATATTTTAAAAGATATTATAAATTCAGAAATGATTGAAACAATAGAATTAAATGAAATATTTAGACAAGCTGCACAAAGTCAAATAATAACAAATGCACACAAAGTAAATAAAGGAGAAAACTTTCTTTTATTATCTAAAGAAGAGCAGAAGGGAAAACTTCAAGATTTTTTCTATGTAAATGAAACTTCAACGAATAAAATGCTAGAAGATGTTATATCCTTGTGTTCAGGTAGGCTTAAGAAATATGGCGATTATGATTTTTTCAAAGACATACAAGTTCTAACACCAACAAAAAAAGGAAAGTTAGGAACAAAAGAATTAAATAAAGAATTACAAAATGCTCTAAACCCAACACTAAATGGCAAAAATATGGATACACAAGAAGACTTAGAAAATATTAAACATAGAAAGCAAGGAGATAGAGTTTTTCTAGTAGGAGATAGGGTTATGCAAGTAAAAAATAACTATGATATCTACTGGGAAAGAAATAATAAAGAAAATGGAACAGGGATATTTAATGGAGAGCTAGGGATAGTCAAAAACATTGATGATTATTCAAAACAGGTAGAAGTACAATTTGATGATGAAAAAGTGGCATGGTATGAATATAGTGATTTGGAACAATTAGAACACAGCTATTCAATAACAATACACAAATCACAAGGGAGCGAATTTGATGTAGTAATAATGTGCTTACCACCAGCAGCACCAATGTTATTAACAAGGAACTTACTATATACAGGTATCACAAGAGCAAAAAAATTACTAATAATACTTGGAACAAAAGCAACAGTTGAACATATGATACAAAATACAGAAACGAAGAAACGTAATACAGGACTAGAGCATAAGCTAAGACAGCTATTAAAATAAAGGGGTAGATGTATGTTAGATTTATTAAAAGATGCAAAATACATAAAAGGTGTAGGACCAAACAGAATAAAGCAACTAAATAAATTAGGAATATATACCTTAGAAGATGTAATAACATATTATCCAAGAGGATACGAAAATAGAGGTATAAAAAAGAACATAGCAGACTTAGTTGATGGAGAAGAGGCACTAATAGTTGCAAAGTGTGTATCAAAAATGACAGAAATTAAAATAAGAAAAAATATGAGTATTTACAAATTAATTGTAAGAGATGAAACGGCAACATGCACACTTACATGGTTTAATTCTCCTTTTTTAAAAAAACGATTTGTAGTAGGAAAAAGTTATAAATTCTTTGGCAAGGTAAAAAGAAGAATAAATCAAATTGAAATGATGACACCAATATTTGATGAAGAAAATTCAAATAAAAATACAGGAAGAATTATCCCAATATATCCAAGTATAAATGGGCTTTCACAAAATGCATTACGAAAAATAATAGAAAATGCACTATTAGAAGTAGACAAATTGCCAGAAACAATTCCAGATTACTTAATAAAAAAATATGAACTAATGGGAAAGCAAGAGGCAACAAGACAAATTCATTTTCCAGACAACTTTGAAAAATATAATAAAGCAAGAAAAAGACTAGTTTTTGAAGAACTATTAATAATGCAACTTGCTTTATTAACATTTAAAAATAACTATGATAAAAACAAAGAAGGAATACAATTTAATAAAGAAGTAAAAATGTCTGATGTTATAGATAGCCTACCATTTGCATTAACAAAAGCACAGATAAGGGTATTGCAAGAGATAGACCAAGACATGGAAAGTATAAAGTCAATGAATAGATTACTACAAGGGGATGTTGGAAGCGGAAAAACAGCAGTAGCAATTGTAGCAGCATACAAAGCTGTAAAATCAGGATATCAAGTAGCCATAATGGTACCAACAGCAATACTTGCAAATCAACATTACCAAAACTTCAAAAAAATGTTAGATAGATTTAGCATTAAATGCGAATTATTAGTAAGTGGAACAGCAAAAAAAGAAAAGGAAAAAAAACTAGAAGAATTAAAGACAGGAAAAATTGATGTAATAATAGGAACACATGCATTGTTACAGGAAAATATTGAATTCAATAAGCTAGGACTAGTGGTAACAGATGAACAACACAGATTTGGAGTAAGGCAAAGAGGAATTATAAACAGCAAAGGAGAAAATCCAGATGTACTTGTTATGTCTGCAACACCAATACCAAGAACTCTTGCATTAATTTTATATGGCGATTTGGATATATCCATAATTGATGAATTGCCTCCAAACAGACAAAAAATTGATACATTTGCAGTAACACCTTCAAAAGAAGAAAGAGTAAATAACTTTATAAAAGAGCAAATAAAGGAAGGTCGACAATGCTATATTGTATGCCCATTAGTAGAGGAATCAGAAGAAATTAATGCAAAGGCTGTTTTAGAAATTGCAGACAAGTATAAAAATGAAACTTTTAAAGAATATAAAGTAGAATATATACATGGAAAACTAAAGAAAAAAGAGAAAGAAGAAATAATGGAAAATTTCAAAAATGGTAAAATAGATATCTTAATATCAACAACAGTAATAGAAGTTGGTGTAGATGTACCAAATGCTACAATAATGGTAATAGAAAATGCTGAACGCTTTGGACTTGCAACACTACATCAATTAAGAGGAAGAGTAGGTCGTGGAAAATATAAATCATATTGCATATTAAAATATAAAGGAAATGGGGAAAACACACGTGAGAGAATGAAAATTATGGTGGAAACAAATGATGGTTTTAAAATATCAGAAAAAGACTTAGAACTTAGAGGCTCTGGAGAATTTTTTGGAACCAAACAACACCGGACTTCCAGAATTTAAAATAGCAAACCTATTCCAAGATATTGAAATGCTAAAATCAGTACAAAGTTTAGCAATTAAAATAATGCAAGATGATCCAACTTTGGAAAATAAAGAAAATGAAAAATTAAAAAAACAAATACAATTTAAATTTAGTGAAAAAATAGAAATATAAAAAATAGATTGCAATGTTACAAAAACACTACATTAATATTACAATTTTCTTGTGTAATATAAATATATTGACAAAAATTGAAAAATATAAAGAAATAAATTATAATAAAAAATGAGATAATAAAAATAGTGAAAAATAAAATCATGAAATATTCTATTAGTAGTTTAATAATAATATTGAAGTTGGAGAAAACTGTAACCAAATTGAAGAAGCAATAAATAGCATAAACTGTTTTGCAGAAATTTTATCTTTATAAAAATAAAATAAAAATGAATAAAAAGGCCCTCTTTTTCAAAAAATATAAAAAAGAGGGTGAGTTTTATGATGAATTTTAATACAGACTTAGCAGACGAAAGAAATAGCATTTATAGAAAAGCTAATAATATAGAAAACAATGTTGATGGAATTGAAACAGAAGAAAAAGAAATAAATGATAAGGTTAAAATATCAAGAGTAAAAATAACAAATGAAAAAGGTGCGGAAGCACTTGGAAAACCAATTGGCACCTATATTACAGTAGATATTAAAAAATTAAAGATTGCAGATACAGATGAAATTCAAAAAGCATCAGAGACGGTAACAGAAGAATTACGTGGATTACTCGAAAAGCATATAGATAAACAAGGTGATATTTTAATAGTGGGGCTTGGAAATGCATATGTAACACCAGATTCACTTCGGACCAAAGGTAGTAAAAGATATTGATATAACAAGACACCTTTTAAAATATGCACCAGAATATATAGATAAAGAAACAAGACCTGTAACAGCAATAGCACCAGGAGTTTTAGGAACAACTGGAATAGAAACAGTTGAAATAGTAAAGGGAATAGTAGACAATATAAAGCCAAAATTAATAATAGTAATAGACAGTTTATCATCAAAAAGTATAGAGAGGATAAGTAGTACAGTACAACTTTCAGATACAGGTATTGTCCCTGGTGCGGGAGTTGGAAATGCAAGAAACGAGATAAGCCAAAACACACTTGGAATACCAATAATTGCAATAGGTGTACCAATGGTGGTAGAAGCAGCAACTATTGCAGCAGATAGTATTGACTTGTTCATAGAAAAATTACAACAAGATGCAAAATCAAATGATTATCTAAATGAACTAAGAAACACAAATAAATATGAGCTAATTAGAGAAGCACTAATTCCAAAAGACTATAATTTAATTGTAACACCAAAAGAAATAGATGATCTAATAGAAAATATGAAGGATATTATTGCAAGAGGAATTAACTTTGCAATACAAAATTAAGTATATAAATTAAAATCATATGTAAAGGGTAGAATAGATAGAATAAATATCTAGTATTTGGCCCTTTCTTTTTATTATATAGAAGAATTATAATTAATGAAGCAAGGGTTGATAAGAAGTAAGGTAAATACGTTTGGAAAGCAATAGCTTGAAACTCTGTGCCTAAATAACGCAAAAAAAGATATGAATATTTTATAGTTGTCGCAACAACAAAACTTGCTGAAAGAAGTAACTTGTCCTTACTAAACACGTAGAATAAAAATGTTATAGCAACACCATAAAACCCGTAATCACATTTTGAAATTTGCGCAATAAATCCCAAAAATATTGCGACAGAGAAGCCAACAAACTTGTTGTATTTATCATAAACAATAATTGAAACAAGGCCTAAAAATAGCGTAAAAATAACATTTAAGCCAAGAGTTTCATCAATAATAGAATGGAAAAGCATAAAAGGAATTTGAGATACAAATGCAAAAATAGATAACCTTAACAAATATTTCTTTATTCCTCGTGTATGAATATATCCCTCTGAAATTTGAAATGCAAATATAGGAAAGGCAAGTCGACCAACATAATTAAACCAAGAGGAATCTCCATTGAAAATAAGATATCCAACATGGTCTATAAACATTGTAAAACATGCAATTATTTTTAAAACAAAAGCACTCATAAAAAATCCATCCTTATTTACTATATAAATTTATAGCACAATAAGGGTGGAAAGTCAAACCTTATGATTAATGATTATTTTCTTATTTTTATAAATATTGCACAAATCACAATCACTACAAATAAAAACTCTATCATTAAATATTAATTTTAACATGCTTATAAAATCATCTTCTTTATCTATTAAATGAATATATAGTTTTTGAGGTAACAGCGTCAATAAAGAATTTAATGCAAAATCATTTGAAGAAAATGATATATCAGATATATATTTACTATTAATAAAATTATTTTTAAATTCAATTACATTTCTATCAGAATCAAGTAAAATGGATTTTTGATTATTATAAACTAAATGAACAACATCAGTTGTACATGAACTTGTTTGAATATATGTTCTTAGTAAATTTATAAATTCATTGTATTCTTTATCTATAATAAATTTATTTACACACATATCTACAACGGAATCTAGCTCTTTTATATACTCATTCAATTTAAAATTAACAAACCCATCTAAAATCACATACTTATTATCTAAAAAATATTTGTAAAAAGCATTAGAAATAGAATTGAGCATAGAGATAGAATTAGATAAATCTACATTTGTTAAGCACAAATTATAAATTTCTTTTTTATCTTCAGTAGAAAAATAAAAATAATTCGTATTTATCAATTTTCGGATTAAAATAGGTTGGTAAAAATCAATAACTAAATATGACAAAAGTGTAGAAATTTTATTTAAGAACAAGTCAACTTTTTTACCAACATAATGGATTATAACATTAGTATAAAATCTAAAGTTATAGCAAGAAACATATATATCTTGAAAATTGAAATAATCTAGTTCTTCTAGTAGATATTTAGAAATATTTTCATTATCAGTTTTTACACATATAGTTTTTAGCACAAAAATTCCCTCCATAAAATATATTATCTACTAAAAAATGTTTAGATATACATATATTATGAAACGAAAAAGAAACTGTTACTAAAAACAGATAAGGGACACTTCTTACGAATGTCCCTCAAAAAATAATAAGTTTAAATTAGTAATAAATCATATAATCTATTTCTGGAAAAATACAATCTTGTTTTTGGATAGTTTTTAAAAAAACGCTATCAATTTTGTCCTCTTTAATCTGTTCATATAATTTTGTGAATCTGCCAATGTGAGTCTTTATACGCTTTTTAGCATAATCCACCATAGTCCCATTTGTTATTATAAATAACCAATCACTACTTTGTGCAAGCAATAGTTCGCGAGCACATTGGTTTAAGGCTTTACGTTTAAGAGTGTTTTTTTCATTTGGAAACAAATGCGCAAGTTCAACCATTCTATCTCCAGCAACATGTAAATGTCTGTGAACATAATCGTTTGAGCTATTAAGCCATACTTCACTATATCCATTTGCGCCCCAACTTGAGATACAAGGTGTACATTCTTGCATTTCAGGATATTTATCAATATATTCTCCAGGGGTTATTAATTTAAAATTACCTTTATCATAATAGATTTTTTTGAACAAAACATATAACCAATAAGGACCTTCATACCACCAATGACCATAAAGCTCTGCATCATAAGGACATAGAATTATAGGCTTTGCTGGTGCCATAATATCTGATAATTCATTAATTTGATTAACTCTAGAATCAAAGAAATGACCAGCTTGTCTTTCAGCAGAATCCTTTGCCCATTGAAGATTATAATAATCTTTAAAATTTCCTTTTGAGGTTATTCTATGATATTTTATTCCAGTATTCACTCTAACACCATTTTTGGCTATATATGGTTTAATATAGTCATAATCAGCATCATACCCTATATCTCTATAAAAATCTCTATAATTGAAATCCCCAGGGTAGCCACAAACAGAACTCCATACCTGTCTTGAACTTTCAATATCACGACCAAAAGCTACCACTCCATCAGGTGAGACAATAGGGGCAAATGTACCAAAAATAGGAGTAGGATCTGCATATAAAATTCCATGAGATTCTGTAATAATATATTCAATTCCAAATTCCTTTAAATACTTGTCCACTTCAGGTATATAGCCACACTCAGGAAGCCAGATACCACGAGGAGACTTGCCAAAGTATTTTTTGTAAGTTTCTACGCCAACTGCAATTTGTGCGCGAACGGTTTTCTCATTAACATATAAAATTGGAAAATAACCATGTGTAGCACCACAAGTAATAATCTCCAAAACACCAATATCCTGAAAATGTTTAAACTCATTAATCAGATTGCAATTATATACCTCTGTAAAAACACGCAAATCATTTAAATAGCGTTCCAAATAATACTTAGAAAGATTATTTAAATGTGCATCGTATGCAGTCCTTTTAACTTCTTTAGTAGCAAGCTCAATATGCTTTTCTAAATATTTTATATATCTTTTTTGAAGCAATTTATTATCCAGCATATTTAATAAAGGGGGAGTAAGTGACATAGTAATTCTAAAATCAACTTTTTCCTCCTCTAATTTTTTAAAATTAAGAAGTAATGGTATGTATGTTTCAGAAATGGCTTCAAAAAGCCATTCTTCCTCCAAATAATCTTCACTTTCAGGGTGATGTATAAAAGGTAAATGTGCATGTAATATAAAACTCACATATCCCTTAGTATTATCCATAGAATGCTCCTTTGCTAGAAGGTGGAACTAGGATTTTTTTCTAAATCCTGTAATTCTTCATTTTTATATATTTTTTTGTATAAATCATAAATATTGTAAATTCTACCTACATATTTCATAAAACTTAAGTGAGAAAGCTCCTTTATCTTTACTTCATTTGTCTTAACATTTTTAAAAAATAAAGCTTTTTGGTTTTTTTCAAATAAAATATGATTATTTGGCGCTTCAATATTATTTGAAGAAGCAATTTGCAAATAATCATTAGGTAAATTAATAGTTTGAACTTTTGCTCTTCTTCCCAACTCTATTTCATAATTACATTTTACATTATCAACATTAAAGTACCAACTATTTGCGAAATCATTTATTTCAATTTCAAAAGAATAATTCATAGTTTTATTATGAACGATTAAAATTGGAGTAGTTTCTTCAAAAAAATTTTCTCCAAACTGGTTTATGTATTTTTGTCTATCATCATCAGAAATATCCCAATAAACAAAAAGAGTAGTAGGGGTTTGGGCTAATATTCTTACAACAGTTTGATTATATCTATAAGGTAAGTCATAATATTCTACAGTTTCAAGCTTTTTAGCCTTTTTAGATGTTGCCCTTTTTGTAGTGTTTTTTTTACGGCTAGATGTAGTTCTTTTGGCAGAAGAAACAGTCTTACTTGCAGATTTTGATTTAGTTTTAGTCTTAGTAGAAGTTGCTTTAGACTTTGCAGTAGGAATCTTAGTAGAAGCCTTTTTTGCAGAAGCCTTTTTTATTGATGAATCAGAACCCTTTTTATCAGAAGCCTTCTTGTCAACCGTTTTCTTAGCTGTAGAAGTAGATTTTTTATCAGGTATTTCCTTTGTACTTTTTTGCATTTAAAATCCTCCTTAGTAAATATAATATTCATTACCACATAATATATATCAAAATCAAAATAAATTCAATAGAAAACATCAAAAAAAACACAAAAAAATACAAGCATATATATAATATATTTATAATACACAAAGCTCGAAAAAATGTTATGACACTATCTTTTTAAGCACTTAGTTGACAAATCTCTAGTTTTGCAGTAAAATAAATAAGTAATACAAAGGAGAGATATTTTTATGTCGAATTACAATATTAAAGCATTAGAGAAGATAGAATCTAAAACAAAGATATATTTAGTAATAATTGCCATACTACTTATAATGCTTTGTATAAATAATGTGAAGCTTATTATACCAGCAATTATTGTGTATGTGGGAATAGTAGCTTACACAATATGGGTATATAACAAAAGAAAAGGAGAACTTTCTAGTTATATAAATGAACTCACTTTCTCAGTTGATTCAGCAGCAAAAAATACATTGATAAACTCACCATTTCCACTAATAATACTAGAAACAAGTGGAAATGTTATTTGGAGAAGTTCTACATTCAATAAAGAATTCGCAAATGTAGGAATAAATGCATATATAGATGATTTGGCTAAAGAAATAAAACAAGAAATTCAAAATAATAATTTTAAAATAGACAAAAAAGTAAATATAGATAACAAAACATATCATATTATAGGTGACTATGTAAAGTCAAAGAAGAAAGATAGAAAAAAAGAATTACAATATATGATAACTCTATATTTTATTGATATTACAAAAGAGGAGGAACTTGCAAACAAATATAATAATGCAAAGACTTGTATTGGAATAGTTGTACTTGATAACTATGAAGAGATAATACAAAGAATATCAGAAGAAAGCAAACTACAATTAATAGCAACAATTGAAAAAAAATTATATGAGTGGGCAAATACTTGTGGTGGATTGATTGTAAAAAAAGAAAGAGATACATATGTATTTGTTTTTGAACAACAATATTTAGAAAAAATGGAAAACAACAAATTTACAATATTAGACGAAATGAAGGAATTTGAAACAGAAGAAGGAATGCCAATAACATTAACTATTGCGATTTCTAATGAAGGTGAATCTAATTACGAGAAATATGAATCAGCATTAGAAGCAATGGATATTGCTTTAGGTAGAGGTGGAGACCAAGCAGTTATAAGGAAAGAGGGAAAATACAATTTCTTTGGAGGAAAGACACAAGAGGTAGAAAAAAGAACAAAGGTAAAAGCAAGAGTAATTTCACATGCATTAGAAGAACTAATTAAAAAAGCAGATAAAGTAATTGTAATGGGACATTTAAACGGAGATATAGATTCTATTGGTTCAAGCCTTGGAATATATAGATTAGCAAAAGTATTTGAAAAAGAGGCATATATAGTAAATGATACTTATGGGTTATCATTAGAAAACTTAATATCTACATTAAAAAATCAAGGTTATGGAGATGTTATAATAGACAAAAATCAAGCACTAAATATTATAACACCAAATACAGTATTGGTAGTTGTAGATACACATAAAAGAAGTTATGTTGAAGTTCCAGAATTGTTAGAAAAAACAGAAAAAATAGTAGTAATAGACCATCACAGAAAATCCGAGGATTATATAGAAAATGCAATATTAAGCTTCCATGAAGCATATGCATCATCAGCTTCAGAGCTAGTTACGGAAATTGTTGAATATGCTACGAAAGAGGTTGTTCTGGAACAAATTGAGGCAGAAAGCTTGTATGCAGGAATAATGATGGACACCAAAAACTTTACATTTAAAACAGGTGTAAGGACTTTTGAGGCAGCAGCATATTTAAGAAAATATGGTATAGATATAATAAAAGTAAAAAAATGGTTCCAAAGTGATTTAGAAAGTTACACAGTAATAGCAGACATAGTAAAAAATGCTGAAATAGTAAATGACACAATAGGAATATCAGAATATGATGAAAATGATAAAAATGCTAATTTAATATGTGCAAAAGCAGCAGACGAATTAATAACAATAAGTAATATAACAGCATCCTTCGTTTTAGGACGCATGGGAGATAAAATATGTATAAGTGGTCGTTCGATAGGAGATATAAATGTTCAAGTAATACTTGAAAAACTCGGTGGTGGAGGCCATATAACTCTTGCAGGTGCACAACTTGAAGGACTTACAATGGAAGAAGCAAAATCAGAGTTAATTATAAGAATTAACGAATACTTTACAGAAAATAATGTTTAACGAATGAAAAGACAAAGAACTTGATTGCTCCTTGTCTTTTCTTGTTAATTTCAATCACATAATGTAAAAAACTTTTTGTGATAGAATACCAAATTTGACAAAAAAATTGCAATAAAAGTAGTATAATATAAAAAAACGAAAGGAAGAAAGTTAATGTTTCAAAATGTTATAAATCAGAATATAGAAGAGCAAGAAGAAAAACAAACAAGAAAAATAGATTTTAAAAATTTGTTAAAAATAAATAACATAGTTTTATATGCCATAGCATGTTTGGTTTCAATGGTGGGCTTTAATAAAGAACTTGCACCTTTTGGACTAGCTATATTTGCGGCGGTATGTAGTAATAAAATACCAGCAGGTATTTTGTATATTGCTGTATTAATAGGTACAGCTATTGGTTTTGGACTAAGTGGAATATTAACTTTTATAATAAGCTCATTGCTATTTATTGCAATGATTTTAATATTTAGACCAAGAACACAAGAACCAAATAAAAATGAAAAACAAAAACTTGGAATATATGTTGCAATATCAGCTTTTGCAGTTCAAGCAAGCAAAATGTTTTTCACAACATTTTTAGTATATGATTTAGTAGTAAGTATAATGCTAGGTATAATTGTATACATTTTTTATAAAATATTTGCAAATTCATTAATAGTAATAAACGAATACGGAATAAAAAAAGCCTTTTCAATAGAAGAAGTAATGGGTGCAAGCCTCATCATCTCAATAGCTTTATGTGCATTTAGTAAACTATATATCTTTGGATTTTCTTTCACAAACATATTTAGCATAATGCTGGTATTATTTTTGGGCTGGAAAAATGGAATGCTAGTAGGTGGAACTGCTGGAATAACAATAGGAATGGTACTTGGAATAATAAATGAAACAAGCCCAATTCTAGTTGCTTCATACGCAATATCAGGAATGCTAGCAGGAATTTTAAATAAATTAGGAAAAATTGGAGTAATAGTAGGTTTTTGTGTAGGAAATGCAGTACTAACATACATTGCAAATGGAAACACAGTACCAATAATTACAATAAGAGAAATTTTAATAGCATCACTGGGACTATTGGTAATTCCAAAAGATGTGAGCTTTGATATAACAGAAATCATAAATCAAACAAAATGCTTACCAACAACAGCCGGAGTAATTGAAGAAAAAAAGAAAACAGCAAACAAACTAAATAGTGTATCAGATACAATTTTGCAAATGGCTAGAAGCTATGATGATTCAGCAAAAGACACTTTAAATGAACCCATAGAAAATGAAAGCAAGAAAAATTTTAAAGAAGAGGCAATGAATAATCTAGAAGAACTTGAGGACAACCTATTATATGATGATATTTTGTTAAATGAAGATACAATTTTAGATGAAGCATATAGATTATTAGAAGAAAAAGAAGTAATTACTGTTGACGAGTTAATTGAAATTTTAGAGAGAGTAAATAACTATAAATTAGTCAAAGAAAGTGCAGGAGAAGCACCAGAGCAAATAGTAAAAATACTAAACAGTACATATAGAATAAACAAGCTAAATACAATATGGAAACATAAAGAAGCAAGTAATAAAAAGGTTTTAGCAAATCAGCTTGGAGGAGTTTCAAAAGTTATATCTTCATTAGCAGATGATATAAAAACAGAGGAAAAACAAAAAAAAATCAATCAAAAATACAAACTAATTATAGGTTCAGCTGAAACAACAAAAAATAAAAGTGAAATGTCAGGAGACAGTAATGCAAAAACAAAACTACATGATGGAAAATATATGATTGCAATAAGTGACGGAATGGGCTCAGGAGAAAAAGCAAAAAAAAGTAGTAGTACAGTAATACAAATGCTTGAACGCTTACTAACTACTGGATTTGATAATGACGTTTCAATTGGACTAATAAACTCAGCAGTAAACTTAAATTCAAATGAAGAAACATATGCAACAATAGACATATCAATTATTGACTTAAGTAATGGCAATATAGAGTTTGTTAAAAATGGAGCTTGCCCAACCTTTATAAAGTCAAACAAAAAAGTTGAAACAATTAATGCAGTATCATTCCCAGCAGGCGTTTTAGACAAAATAGATTTAGTAGTATATGATAAAGACTTAAAAGAAAAAGACATAATAATAATGTGTAGTGATGGAATATTAGAATCAAACACCGAATACAAAAACAAGGAATTATGGTTAAAAGAATTAATTGAAAATTTGCAAACAGAGGATGTTCAAAAAATTGCTGATATAATACTACAAGAAGCAATAGACAACGGGTTTGGAATAGCAAAAGATGATATGACAGTAATAGTTGCAAAACTTGTTTCAATTTAGTATAAAAAACCACTAATAGAAAAAACTATTAGTGGTGATTTTTATGAAAATAGCTTTACTAAAATCAAGTAATGATAAAAAAAGTTTTAAACTATTTGAAACCCTAGGAGCGGATATATCTCAAATTAGTGATTTAGAAAAAACTGATGATAAAATAAAAGAACTTATAAAAAATGACTATACAACAATAATAATGACAAATGAAGTGGCAGGTTTTTCTGAAAGCATAATGAGAAAATACAACAAAACAAAAGACATAAAAATAGTTATAGCACCTCCAAAATAAAATGTATAAAATTTCCAAAAATGGGCAAAATTATAAGCAAGAAACAGCATTTCTGAAGGAGGAAAAATATGAATCCAAACCAAATGAAAAATATGATAGTCCTTAAAAACATACCTTCCAACATTGTTGAAGAGGCAATAATAATATTAAAAAACAATAAAAAAATTAAATCATTAGAGAGAATAGAAAAACAAAAAAATAATCCAGAGGAAAAACAAAAATCGGGTGAATATATAGTAAAAGAAGCAGAAATGGTAATAAGCAATTACTTATCAAAGATAGAAAAAGAAAAAGAACATAAAAGCTATTCTATAAGACAAATAGAAACAAGATACAAAAGAATGAAGGCAATTACAATAGTTCTAAGTTTAATAGTTGTAATTGATGTAATATTAACAATAATATAGTTTAGTCCCAATACCAAGACCAAACAAGTTCTAAACCTTTTATTTTTAGAATATATTTTAAAAAAATATTCTAAAGGTAAGAGGGGTTTTTTATGGAAAGAGTGTTAAGCCAAGATGAAAGAATAAGAAGAGCTGAAGAAATATATGTAAGAAGAAGAATGCAAGCAAATTGTAGAACTAGTGCTACAGTTAATGTAGAGGAAACAAAATCAAGCAAAACAAACAGAAAACTTGCAAAACAGTTTGTAATATGCATTATAATATACATTTCATTTTATGCAATGAAAAGTGTTCCAAATTTTGTTCCTCAAGAAATAATGTACAAAATAGCCGATATTTTAGAATATGATATAAATCTTCAAGGATTGTATGAAAACATAAACAGCTATATAAATAGAGACACACAACAAGACAAAGAAAAAATGATAGAAGAAACTCTTTCTGCATCAGATAGTGAAGGAACACTAGAAGAAGCAATAGTTAATGAATTTCAAGAAAATGCAACAATTGAAGAAAAAGAAGATGAGAATATAACACCAGTTGAAGAACAAAAAAATACCGAAACACTATCAGCTGAAGAAGCAAACTTAACCCCAGAGCAAATAGATGCCCAATATATAAAAGCAAATTATGTTATTATGAAGCCATTAGATGGTGAAATAACTTCAAGGTTTGGGTGGAGAAATCCAGAAACTCCAACAGTACCTAAAAACCATACAGGGATTGATATTGCAAGAGTAACAGGAACAGTAATACTTGCAGCAATGGAGGGAGATGTAGATTTAGTATCAAGCCAAGGAGACTATGGAAACCATATAAAAATAACAAATGGTGAAGTAAGCACTCTATATGCACATTGTAGCAAAATATATGTAAAGGAAGGTGAACATATAGTTCAAGGACAACAAATTGCAGAAGTAGGTGCAACAGGAAATGTAACAGGACCACATCTACATTTCGAAATAAGAAGAAACAATAAATGTATAGATCCAGATTTAATTCTAGATTTTTAGGAGATGATTAGTTGAAAATAAAAGTTAATATTCAGATATTTGCAATAATCATAATACTCCTTCTAACGAAACAAATTGAAATGTATTCATGGCTTATGCTATTTGCCTTTATACATGAAATAGCCCATATGTGTGCAGGAATGGCTTTAAAACTAAAACCTGAAATGCTTGAAATTGAACCATTTGGAATAGGTATAGTATTTGAAAGCTTTGAAAATACAGAGAAAAATAAAATAATTATATCACTAGCAGGACCGCTAATAAATTTATTAATAGCCATAACTTTTATGTTTATTAAGATAAATTCACAAGAATTAATAATAAATGCAAATTTACTGCTTGCAATATTTAACCTTATACCTATATACCCTTTAGATGGAGGAAGAATATTAAAAGCTATTATTAAAATAAAAGATAAAAAAGGAATAACAGAAGACATATTAAACAAAATTTCAAACATACTAATGATACTTTTAACTGCAGGTTCAAGTATTTTAATACTAATATATAAAAATATAGGGTTATTACTTATTATTGCATATTTATGGATTATAGTAATAAAAGAAAACAATAAATACACATTAAAGAAAAAGATAAACAAATTGCTAGAAAAACAAAAAAATACTTGACATTTTATAAATTAAGTGTAAAAATAAGTGTAACAATAATTGTTTGGAGGATGCAAATGAAGAAGAATAAAACTAAAAATGAAAAAGGTATAACCTTAGTAGTATTAATTATAACAATAATATTACTTGCAATACTCTCAGTAGTTACTATTAGAAACGTTGACATAGGTTCAGATATAAGAGATTACAACTATATGTGTGCAGATATTGAATTGTTGAATAGTAAAATAATGGCATACTACAATGAAAAAGGAACAATACCAACAAAAGGAGCTGCATTTAATGCAAAAACAATACTAGGCGAGCAAGCAAGCAATAAAGACAATGATAACTATTATCAAATAGATATAAACAGTTTAGTTAATGTAACATTAAATTATGGAGGTGGAACAATTGAAAATGGAGATATATACATAATGAATGAACAAAGTCATGAAGTATATTATCTAAAAGGAGCAAAATATGAAAATGCTCTATACCATAAACATATGTAAAAAACAAAAGAAGGTTGACTTTAAATATGTAATTATGATATTATAAACATATGGATAGAAATTAAGGAGGAAGATGTAAATGGATGAAAAAGACTTTGAAAAAAAATCCACAAAAAAAGTAGAAAAAATAATTGGAATTGTACTTCTTACGTTAATAATAATTGCTGTTGCAGGAGGATATGTATATTTAAAATTAACTAGAAAACCAGAAAAGATATTTAGCAAAGCTATAGAAGCAACTGTTTTAGAAGACAAAAGAAAAGAAAAAATTCAAGCAACATTTTCAGCATCAGTTGATTCAGACAATGAAGAAATAAAACAAATGAATGCATACTTAGGCCTTATACAAATTAAAACAACAACAGAAATAGACCGAGATAAAAAAATAGCAAATGAAAATGTTGTATTAAGTGCCCTAGGAAGTAAAATAATAGATTTTGATGCAATAATACAGAATAAAAAGATGTATTGGTATTCAAAGGATTTGTTTAGTAAATATATTCAAATACCAGAGGAACGAGATGAATTTAACATTACAAAAACAATGTACTCAGAGCTATTTAAAGATTCTAACAATACAATTGAATACAAAAAATTAGAAAACGATATAAAACAGATATTAAAAGACGAAATAAGTAAAGCTAATTTTAGTCAAGAAAAAACAAATATTAATGGAAAAACTGTACTAAAAACAACATTAAGAACAACTGAAAAAGAATTTTTAGAGACAACAAATAGGGTATTAAACAAAGTATATGAGTATAGCAAAGATGAGAATACAAAATTGCTCATAGAAAACTTTGAGACAATAATTGAAGAAGAAGATTTCTTTGAAGGATATATAGATATAGCAATATATACACAGGGACTAAGAAACAATATAGTACAAATAGATATAGTGCTTTCAAACACTAAAGAAGACGAGCTAATAGCAATAAAAGCAAATAGTACATCAAAAAATAAATATGAAATAAAAGTATTATATAATGAATCTTCTAACAACATAAATGGAGCAAAAGAAATGGCAACAATTATAATCCATAAGGAAAATGAAAACGAATGGAATGTAAAAATTAAACTAAATATAGAAGAAGGTTATACAATAATACTAAAAATAGACATTAAAGAAGAGGAAAATCCTACAATAGAAGAAAGAAAGATTTCAAATAGCGTAAATGTTGATGAATTAACAGAACAAGATTATTATGAAATTTTTGAAAACGTAAAAAAGAATGAAATACTATATAGCTTAATTCAAACAATTGAAGGAGAAGAAATTCAGATATGAAATATTAATAAAGCACGAAAAGATTTTAAAATAGAGACGGAGAAACATTTTAAGCGCCGTCTCTAATATTTTAGAAAAGAGGGAAATATGGAATTACTAGATTCACATGCACATTATAATGATGAGAAATTTGATGAAGATAGAAAATTAATTATTGAAAGCATATATAACTCAGGTGTGACTACAATTATTAATGCAGGATATAGCTTGGAAAGTTCAAAGAAGGCAATAGAAATAGCAGACAATTACCATTTTATGTATGCGACAGTAGGAGTATCTCCGAATGATATAGAAAATTTACCTTTTGACTATATAGAAAAACTAAAAAATATGGCAAGACAGAAAAAAGTAGTAGCAATAGGTGAGATAGGATTAGATTACTATTGGGACAAAGAAAATAAGGACAAGCAACAAGAGATATTTATTAAACAAATAGAGCTTGCCAACGAAATGAATTTACCAATAGTTATACACACAAGAGAAGCGATAATGGATACAATAGATACCTTAAAAAACCAAATAATTTGCAAGAATAAAGGAGTTTTTCATTGTTGCCCATTAAATGTTGAACTGGTAAGAGAGGCTTTAAAGTTAGGTTTCTATATGTCTTTTGCAGGACCTATAACCTTCAAAAGTTCAAAAAATGCAGAAGAAGTAGTAAAAATGGTGCCTATGGATAAAATTCTAACAGAGACAGATTCACCATATTTAAGCCCAGAACCTGTAAGAGGAACAAGAAATGATTCAAGAAACATACAATATATTGCACAAAAGATAGCTCAAATAAAAAATATGTCAATTGAAGAGGTGACAAAACAAATTTTTAAAAATGCAAAAACAATTTTTAAAATTATCTAAAAAATTGCTAAAAACAAAAAAATTATGAAAGGAAATTCAAATGGAAAATATAAACAAAAAAGAATATGAAGAGTTTTTAGAAAAACATAAGAAATGTCATTATGCACAAAGTCTAGAATGGGCTAATGTTAAAAATGACTGGAAAAATGAAATAATACTTGTAAGAGATGAAAAGGGTAAAATTAAAGCATCTTTAAGTTTATTAATAAGAAAATTGCCATATATTAACTCAAGCATAATGTATGCACCAAGAGGACCAGTTTGTGATATAGATGATGAAAAGTCTTTTAAAGAACTTATACAAAAAGCAGATGAATTAGCAAAAAAATATAAATCATTTATGTTTAAAATGGATCCAGATATTTTAGCTAGCAATACAGATTTTAAAGAAATGGCTAAAAAATATGGATTTAAAGTAGAAAATAAGGTAAAGGATGTAAACACATTATTACAGCCACGATTTGTTTTCAGACTAGATTTAAAAGGAAAAACAGAAGAAGAGGTATTTAATGCTTTTCACTCAAAAACAAGATATAATATACGTTTAGCAACTAAAAAAGGAGTAACTTTAAGAGAGGGAACACGAGACAATCTACAAGAATTTCAAGAAATACTAGAAACAACAGGAGAACGCGATGGGTTCTACATTAGAAAAAAAGAGTATTTTGAAAAACTATATGATAGTTTTGATAAAGAACATATAAAACTAGTTTTTGCAGACTATAATGAAAAACCAATAGCCTGTGTATTAAACATATTCTATGGTAATAAAGAATGGTATTTATATGGAGGAAGCCTAAATGAACACAGAAATTTAATGTCAACATATCTCTTACAATGGGAAATGATAAAACAAGCAATAGAACGCAAGATGGATTGTTATGATTTTAGGGGAGTATGTGCAACAGACGAAACACATTATAACGAAGGTCTATACAGATTCAAAAAAGGCTTTAATGCAGACTTTGTTGAATTTATGGATATGCACAAAATATATAATCCAATTATATATTTCTTGTTCGAAAAATGCGGATATAAGTTAAGAGATTTAAAACTAAAGTTAAGTAAAAAATAAATTTAATAAAGCTTGAAACGAGTACTCGTTTCAAGCTTTATATGTTTTATTTTCCGAAATCAACTTTTACATTTTTTCTAGCTTCTTGGCTTTCTGCTTCAAATAATTCTACTGGTTCGAAATGGAACATTGATGCAATTATATTTGAAGGAACAACCTCTAGCTTTGTGTTGTATTTTGTTGCAATATCATTATAAAATTGTCTTGAGAAAGCTATTTTGTTTTCAGTATTTTGTAATTCTTCTTGTAGTTGGCTAAAATTTTCGTTTGCTTTTAATTCTGGATAATTTTCAGAAACAGCCATAATAGTTTTTAAAACTCCTGAAAGTTGAGTATCTAACTCAGACTTTTCTTTAACAGATGAAGCACTTGCCCAAGAAGTTCTAAGTTCTGCAACCTTTGTTAAAACATCGCTTTCATGCTCCATATAACCTTTAACAGTTTCTACCAAATTAGGAATCAAATCAAATCTTCTTTGCAACTGTACATCAATTTGACTCCAACCATTTTTTACTTTTTGTTTTAAACCTACTAAATTATTGTATATACTTATAACAAATAAAATAACTACTACAACAATAATTAGAATAATCCAACCCATAATTAAACCTCCTATAATATTTATATTTAGTATAAACAGATTATAGCACAAAAGCAGATAGAAGTGCAATAGTTTTTTATATAACATTGTATTTTTTGTAAGAGGTGGAGTTTGTGCATCCGCCCCAAAATGAGATTAGATATTTAAAATATGAATTGTAAAATAAAAATTAGTCGAAAAAAATCGATGAAAACCTTAATTCCCTAGGCATATTTTAGTACAAGCCGCATATAATATATAATATTAATAAAAATATTACGAATTTGTTGCAAAAATTTGACAAAGCTGTAAAAAAATAGTATAATAAAAAAGGTTAGTCCAAGGAGGGATTAAATAAATATATGAAGAATATTTTAAAATCTTCTAATATAAAAAAGATAATATTCATTAGTATAATATTTTTTGTAATACTAGGTATATCAGTATTAGCAGGAAATGTAAAACTAAATAATGTAAATATAAAACTTTCAAACAAACAAGAGATAACAGTTTTAACTTCAAAAACAAAGGTATTAGATATACTTGAAGAAAATCATATAATTTTAGAAAAAAATGAAACTGTTACACCAGGGTTAGATGAAGAAATAACAAATACAAAAACAATAACTATTACATTAAAAGGTAATGAACCAGTTAAAGTAGCAGAGATTATTGAAACGGAAATAAATAAAGAACAAATATTAGAAGATTATACAAACATTACAGAGAAAATAGAAACTGTAATTGAAGAAATTCCATTTGAAACAATAACAAAAGACGTTTCTAATGGTTCAACAACAACAAGAAATGCAATTATTCAACAAGGTAAAAATGGACAAAAGAAAGTAACTTATAAAGTAAGTTATAAAGATGACATAGAAATTTTCAGAGAAGAATTATCTTCAGAAATAATAAAGGAACCAGTAAATAAGATAGTTCAAATACAAACAAGGTCAACAATAACATCAAGAGGGTCATACTCAAGAACAACAGGAATATCAGGACAAAGCGGTGTATATAAAGTAACAGCATATTGCGCATGTATGAAATGTTGTGGCAAAACAAACGGTATAACAGCATCTGGGGTAAAAGCAACAGTAAATCACACAATAGCAGCGCCAAGAACTTTCGCATTTGGTACAAAAGTTGTAATTGACGGAGTAACCTATACAGTTGAAGATAGAGGCGGGGCAATACAAGGAAATAGAATAGATATATATATGAACTCACATTCTGAAGCATTAAAATGGGGAGTAAGATATGTTGAAGTTGAAGTATTAAATTAAGAGCATTGAAATGCTCTTTTTTTTAACACTTAAAAAAACATGAGAATGGGTCTTAGTACACTTTTGTCGAAAAATGTCGAAATATTTTTCTTGCAAATAAAAAAAAAATGTGGTATATATATTATAATTTGTATCAATTAAATTTTAAATCAAGACGATTCGTCTAAAAGTTTCAAAAATTAAAAATACCTTAGGAGGAGCAAAATGTTATCAATAGTTAAAAGTATGGCTTTACGTGGGCTAGATGGATATCTAGTTGATGTACAAGTTGATGTCTCAAGTGGACTTCCTTCATTGGAGGTGGTTCGGATTGCCTGATACCAGTGTTAAAGAGGCAAAAGAAAGAGTTAAAACAGCAATAAAAAATTCAGGAGTTGAGTTTCAAAGTAAAAAAATTATTGTAAATTTAGCACCAGCTGACACAAAAAAAGAAGGTTCAAGTTATGACTTGCCAATAGCGATAGGAATACTTACATCAATGGAGGTAATTCATAGAACAAGCTTAGATAACATTGCTTTTATTGGAGAATTATCTCTTGATGGAAAAATAAGCAAAGTAAATGGCATACTTCCAATGTGTATAGAAGCTAAAAGGCTTGGAATAAAACAAATATTAGTACCAGCAGAAAATGCAAAAGAAGCAGGAATTGTGACAGGAATGAAGATTTTGCCAGCTAAAAATCTATGCCAAGTTATTCAGTTTTTAAACGGAGAAGAAGAAATTGAGCCAATAAAATTAGAAATTGAGGAGTTTTTTAAAATAAACCAAAAGTACAATTTTGACTTTTCAGAAGTAAAAGGGCAAGAAAAAATAAAAAGAGCTTTGGAAGTGGCTGCTGCTGGTGCGCACAACCTGTTACTTGTTCGGTAGTCCCGGTTCCCGGAAAAACAATGCTTGCAAGAAGACTACCTAGCATATTGCCAGATTTAAGCTTTGATGAAGCACTAGAAATAACTAAAATACATAGTGTAGCAGGAACTTTAAAACAAGATGTTCCACTCATTACAACAAGACCATTTAGAGCACCACATCATACTGTTTCCGGAGTTTCGTTAGTTGGAGGAGGAAGAATTCCTAAACCTCGGAGAAATTAGCCTAGCACATTATGGAGTATTATTTTTAGATGAACTTACAGAATTTCATAAAAGTACATTAGAAGTTTTAAGAGGACCTTTGGAAGATAGGCAAATAACTGTATCAAGAGTAAATGGCACATTTACATACCCTGCAAATTTTATGTTTGCTGCAAGCATGAACCCTTGTCCATGCGGATACTATGGTTCAAAAGAAAAAGATTGCACATGTTCAAGTACGGCAATATCAAAATATATGGGAAAAATTAGTGGACCTTTGCTAGATAGAATTGATATATGTATTGAAGTAAATCCAGTAAAATATCAAAAATTAGATTCAAATGAAAGAATAGAAACTTCAGCAGAAATAAAAAAAAGAGTTGATAAAGCAAGAAACATACAACTACAAAGATACAAAGATAGCAAGATTTTATCAAATGCAGAATTAACACCTAAGCTAATAGATAAGCATTGCAAGTTAAATGAAAAAGGAAAAAAAATATTAGAGGATGCTTTCAATAAATTAAAACTAAGTGCAAGAGCTTATGGAAGAATATTAAAAGTTGCAAGAACAATAGCAGACCTTGAGGAGTCTGAAAATATTGAAGTAAAGCACATTGCAGAGGCAATACAATATAGGTCAATAGATAGAAAATATTGGAGTAGATGATAGTATGAAAATCAAAGAAATAAATATGGAAAATGAACTATATCCAAGAAAATTAAGAGAAATAGAAAAGTCGCCTAAAAAGCTATATGTGTTAGGTGATGAAAAGGCCTTAAATACAGATAGTTTATCAATAATTGGCTCAAGATGCTCTACTCCTTATGGCGAGAAAATAGCAAACACTTTTGCAAAAGGATTAGCCGAAAATGGAATTACAATAGTAAGTGGAATGGCGAAAGGAATAGATAGTCAGGCACATTTAGGAGCAATAGAGGCTGGGGGAAAAACAATAGCAGTATTAGGTTCAGGGTTTAGTCATATTTTTCCAGATAAAAAAGTATTCGAAAAGATATTAGAAAATGGAGGAACAGTTATTACAGAATATGAACCTGATGTTGGCGTATTTCCACAAGGTTTTAGAGATAGAAATAGAATAGTTGCAGGACTAAGCTTAGGAGTGTTTGTTGTAGAAGCTAAAGCACACAGCGGAACAGGAATTACAGCCGATTATGCAAAAAAGTTTAAAAGAAAAATATTTTGTATTCCACATATCATAGAAGACAAATCAGGCATAGGAACAAACAGATTGATAAAAAATGGTGCAATATTAGTTACAAGTCCGGAAGAAATTTTAAAATACTACGAAACCAAAACAAGAAAAGAAATCAAAAAAACAACAATAGAAAAAGAAGTTCCAAAAGAATATAAAAAAATATATAGGTTATTAAAAAATGAAGTTTTAAATGCAGATGAAATAAGCAGAAAAACAAAAACAAATATAATAGAAATAAATACACAGCTTACAATGTTAGAACTTGAAGGATATATAGAAAATTTGCCAGGAAACTATTTTAAAGCAAAGGAGTAATAAATGTACAAAAGACACATTTTAGGAAAAGAAGGAGAAAACTTAGCTTTAGACTATTTAAAAAATAAAGGATACAAAATATTAGAAAGAAACTTTATGTGCAAACAAGGAGAAATTGATATAGTTGCTCTAGATAAGGATTACATAGTATTTGTAGAAATAAAGTCAAGAACAAACATAGAATTTGGGTTGCCATCAGAATCGGTAACAAAAAAGAAGTTGAAGCACATATTGAAAACTGCTAGTTATTACTTATACATAAAAAAACTAGAAAATTCCAATGTTAGAATTGATGTTATAGAAATATATATGGGAGGCTCTAAACACTATATAAATCATATAAAGCAGATAGTATAGTTGTATTGACTTTTGTGAGGAATAGTGATATATTCTCATAAGAAAGCGAGGCTATGAATATGAATGTTATTGTTACAGGTGGTTCAAGAGGAATTGGAAAATGTTTAGTGGAAAATTTAGCAAGAGATGGATATAATGTACTCTTAAACTATAATAAATCTGAGAAACAAGCAAGAAAAATACAAGAGGACTTAATGAAGGACGGAATAATTATAGAAATATTTAAGGCAGATGTTTCTAAAAAAGAACAAGTAAAAGCAATGGTGGAATTTGCTTTAAAAAAATGGGGAAGCATTGATGTACTTATTAATAATGCGGGTATTGCAAAATTGCAAATGTTCCAAGACGTTACAGAGGAAGATTGGAACGAGATAATAGATACAAACTTAAAATCAGCTTTTTATGCATCACAAGAAGTACTTCAAAGTATGATTCATAAAAAGAAAGGTTTAATTATAAATATATCTTCAATGTGGGGACAGGTTGGAGCATCTTGCGAGACAGTATATGCAATTTCAAAAGCAGGAATTGATGCAATGACAAAATCTTTAGCAAAAGAACTAGGCCCATCAAATATTAGAGTTAACTCAATATCACCAGGTGTAATTGATACAGAAATGAATAGCAAAATAGATGAACATATAAAAAATCAAATAAAAGATGAAACACCACTTAGAAAAATAGGAGAACCTATTGATATATATAAATGTGCCAAATGGCTAATAGAAGATGAGTTTACTACCGGACAAGTAATAGGCATAAATGGCGGATATGTAATTTAATAAAAAAGAAGCCCTTAAAAAGGGCTTTGAATATATATCATTTACTTATCTTCTACTTTTCTCTTTGAATTTCCAATAATAAGTTTTGAAAAATAACGAATAATTTTATATCCAGCAATTTTAATTTTTTTACCCCAAAGATAAGTTTTTCTTAATTTATTAGGTCTATCTAATCCATAAGGATGATCACTAACAATTAAATCAAAACAAGGAGATTCTAATTCAAAAATATAATTTTGAGAGTTATTATTATCCCATTCGTTTTTCTCATTTCTAAAACAGAAATTAAAAGTATCACTCTCTAAAAGAGTTATTTCTGTTTGAAAGCCTAATTCAGTTTTATCCATTTTAATTTCAGACAAATTATCCCATAATTCTCCAAAACCATAATGAATAAACACTTCTTCAGAATTATCTTCAAAGAATTTTCCTGTATATGAAATTTTAACAGTTGAATTTTGTACTAGTTTATCTGTATTAAAAAATATGTTTTTCAATAGTTCCATCTTATTACCTCTTTTTCTTTTGCTGAAAATATTATATTATTAAAAAATATATAATGCAAGTGTTTTTTACAAAATTTTCAAAAAATTTGTAAAAAACACTTATTTCGAAATTATGATAATACCTTTCCGATTATATAAAAATCATCTTCATTAGTAATAGAAATGTCTTTAAAAGATTTATTATCAGCCTTTAAAGTATATTTTCCTCTTTTTAAGAAAAATTTTCTTATTACAATTTCATTATTAACACTAAACAATCCAATATCTTTGTTAACTAGAGGAGAGTTAAATTCTATAAATACATAATCTCCTTTTTTAAATGAGCTATTCATAGCATCGTCTGGAACTTTTATTGCAAGTGATGCAGATGGAGTAGAAGAAGGACAATCGATAAATGAGTTTAAATTATCTACTGCAAGGACTTTATTATATGAAATATGTCCAACTAAACCATATTTTTCTTGATCTTCATTTAATACTTTATCATATGTATACATTAATTGTTGATAAGGAACATCTAAAGCCTTACAAATGTTACGTAATGCTTTATGGCTCGGATTCCTTTCACCTTTTTCAATGTGTGTTAAATGACCAATGTTTATCCCAGTTATTTCGGCAAGTTCAGTTTTTGTCATACCTTTTTCTTTTCTTACTTTTGCAATCATGTCACCTATCATAATAAATACCTCTTTCTAAAATTAATCTTTTACTATTATACTAAACAAATCTTAAATTGTCTAGTAGTAAATATAAAAAATATCAAATTTTATAAAAAAATATCATAAAAAGTATTGACTTGTCAAATTGTATTATGGTATTATAATTGTTAATTAGACAAAGGAGGATAAATTCAAATGTATTATAATAAATTAAAAAGCATAAGAAAAGAAAGAAAATTAACTTTAGAGGAATTGTCAGAAAAATGTGGAATATCTGCTGGGTATTTATGCCATTTAGAAAATGGAACAAGGACACATCCTTCTATTGAAGTAATGGAAAAAATAGCTAAATCACTAAATAAAACTATATTTGAAATATTTTTTAACAAGCAATAATATATATGAATATATTAAGGTAAAATATACTTGCTAAATTTCTGTAATTTATATTGTAAAAAAAGACATTTTATGATAATATTAAACAGAAAGAGATAAAATATTTAAGGAGAGAATAACTTATGGATGAAGGAAAAATAAAAGCAGAAGTTTTAGAAAGTAATGAAAAACCAGAAAATATGTCTAAAAATAATGATAATGAACAGAAAAAAGAAGAAAATTGGGGAAAAAGTGCAACTGCAGTAGAGGTATTAGAAAAAAATGAAACAAATGAAGATGCAGACGAAAGTCCAATAAAAAGTTATGAAAAGAAAATTAAAAAAGATAATAAATCTCAGTACCAATTTCACAAAGCAAAAAAACAAAATAAAATGAAGATTATCATAATTTCAATAATAATAGTTACAATTCTTCTATTAATAATGTCAACGATATTTGCAATAATAAATTTTAATAATAGCAAAATATTAAAAGGTATTTCAATTAGAAACATACTTGTTGAAGGTATGACCCAAGAAGAAGCAACTAAAATGCTTAATGAAAAATTGGAATATGAAAAAACTAAAGCACTACACATAAAAGTAGGAGATGAAATTTACAATATAACTCCAGATGAAATTGAAACAGAGTATAATGTACAAAAAGCAGTAGAAGAAGCTTATAACATAGGAAGAAATGGCAATATATTTAAGAACAATTTTGAAATACTAAGTACAATGTTTAGAAAAAATAATATTGTGCTAGAAGTTAAATGTAATGAGACTTTATTAAATACTGGTTTAATTAATCTTAATGCAAATTTACCAAAAGGAATGAGAGATAACACATATTGCATTGAAGAGGATAAGCTAATTATAACAAGAGGCACAGCAGGAGAAGCAGTAAATGTTGAAGAAATGAAAAAAGTAATAATGGATGCAATAAAAAATGGAACAAGTGAGACAATAGAAATAAAGACCCAATATAAAGAATGCCCAGAAATTGACATTGATAAAATTTATTCAGAAGTAAAAACAGAGCCACAAGATGCTTCTTATAAAAAAGACCCATTTGAAATTATACCACATAAAAATGGAATAGACTTCGATTTAGAAAAAGCACGAGAAATGCTAAAAGAGAATAAAGAAGAATATATCATAGATTTAATAATAAAACAGCCAAAAGTGCTAACAAATCAAATAGGTAGTGAAGCATTTCCAGATTTATTAAGCTCTTTTTCAACTAAGTATGATGAATCAAATAGAGCAAGATCAAACAACTTAAAAATTGCAATGTCTAAGTTGGATGGATATGTAGTAATGCCTGGAGAAACCTTCTCATATAATAAGGCTTTAGGAAAAAGAACAGTAGAGGATGGATATCAATATGCAAATGGTTTTGCTTCAGGTAAAGTTGTACCAATGCTTGCTGGTGGAATATGTCAAATTTCATCAACATTGTATGATGCAATATTATATGCAAACTTAGAAGTTGTTGAGAGACATAATCATATGTTTCAAGCAACATACGTTGAACCAGGCAAAGATGCAACAGTTGTATATGGTTCATTAGATTTTAAATTTAAAAATTCTAGAAGCTATCCCATAATGATAAAAACCAAAACTGGTGGAGGATTGGCAGAAATTAAAATTTTTGGAATAAAAGAAGCGGTAGAATATGAAATTGAAATAGTATCAAATGTTTTAAATTACACATCGTACAAGGTAGTATATGAAGATGATTCAAGCCTAGCACCAGGAAAAGAAAAAGTATCACAATGGGGACTAAAGGGATGTAGTAGTAAAACTTATAGAATAGTTAAATTAAACGGTCAAGAAGTATCAAGAGAGTTACTATCAAAAGATACATATAAGCCATTAAACAAAATTATAAGAAGAGGACCTGCACATACAACCTCAGAAACTGACCCTACAGAATCAGAAACAGCTACACAGCCAATATCAAAACCAAAAATTGAAACAGAACCAGAACCAACACCAGAACCAACACCGGAACCAACACCAGAACCAACACCAGAACAAATCCCAGTAACAACACCATAACCAGAACATAATACATATAGAAAGGATACAAAATGGAAGCAATTACATATGAGTTAAAACATATATGCAAACAGACGGGAGCAAGAAGAGGAGTAGTTCATACTCCTCATGGAGACATACAAACTCCGGTGTTTATGCCAGTGGGAACTCAAGCCACGGTGAAATCAATGACACCAGAAGAATTAAAAGAAGAAGTAAAAGCACAAATAATACTTTCAAATACATACCACCTTTACTTAAGACCAGGACATGAAATAGTAAAAGAAGCAGGTGGTTTGCACAAATTTATGAATTGGGATATGCCAATCTTAACTGATTGCGGAGGATTCCAAGTATTTAGTTTAAGTAATTTAAGGACAATTACAGAGGATGGAGTAGAATTTAAATCTCATTTAGATGGTAGTAAGCATTTCTTTTCTCCAGAAAAAGTAATGGAAATAGAAGAGGCATTAGGTGCAGATATAATAATGTCTTTTGATGAATGCGTAGAACCAAATGCAAGCTATGAATATACAAAACAATCAATGGAAAGAACTACCAGATGGGCTAAACGCTGTAAAGAAGCCCATAAAAACGCTGAGAAACAAGGACTTTTTGGAATAATACAAGGAGGTTTTTTTGAAGATTTAAGAGAAAAATCTGCAAAAGATTTGATAGAACTAAATTTTCCTGGATATGCCATTGGAGGAATAAGCGTAGGGGAATCTAAGGAAGATTTTTTAAGAATATTAAGATATACAACACCACTTATGCCACAGGACAAGCCTAGATATCTAATGGGAGTTGGAACACCAGACTATTTGATAGAAGCTGCTATTTCTGGAATAGATATGTGCGATTGTGTATTGCCAACACGAATTGCAAGGAATGGAACAGCGCTTACTTCTTATGGAAAAGTAGTTATAAGAAATGCTACATATGAAAGAGATTGGGGAAGACTAGATGAAGAATGCGACTGCTATACATGTAAAAATTATACAAGAGCATATATAAGACACTTAGTAAAAACTAATGAGATTTTAGGTGTTAGATTACTATCAATACATAACTTACGTTTTTTGGTAAGACTAATGGAAAGAGTAAGGCAAGAAATAGAAAACGATAATTTATTAAATTTTAAAAATGAGTTCTATAAAAAATATGGATATGAAACTAAAGATTAATGGTTATACATATGAAAGGAAGGTTTAATATGGATTTATTAAATGAAAAACAAAGTCAAAAAACGCAAACATCAAAAGGGAAGAAAATTGTTTTAATTCTATTAATATGCTCAGTTGTTTTTGCAATAGCGATAATAGCAATAATGATATTCTTGGAGGCTAATAAAGTAACCCCTGAGATATTAAAAATAAATGGGGAACAGAAAGAGGAAGTATCAGATTTAACTATTAAAGATACAAATGGCAATAAGTACATAGCTTTAAAGGATTTAGCAGAATTTTTAGAATACGAATATGATAGTAGCGAATATCAAAAGTATGGGACAGATACTACGAAGTGCTATATAAAAAATGGTAATTTGATATCAGGTTTTGAAATTGATTCTAATAAAATGTATAAATATGAAGAAGGAACAACCTTAGATTACCAGTATTATACTTTAAAACATAATATTATTACATATAATAATAGGATGTATGTTGCACTAACAGACTTACAAAAAGCATTAAATTTAGAGTGCATTATTAATCAAAATGGTGTTACAGAAATAAACTCAACAAATTATTTAGTTTCAGTATACGAAGAAAAATTAAAAGATACAGGATATACAATTTCACCAGATCAAAACAATCAAAAAGCGATAGCTTATGGTTGGATAATAGTAAGCAAAAATGGAATTTGGAGTGTGCTAGATCCAGAATTCGAAGAAATAATAGGACCAAAATATTCAAGCATATATTTTGATGAATGCAATATGAATTATATAGTATCTAATACAAATGGACAATATGGAATAATAACTCCTACAGGAACAATAGAACAACCATTAAAATATGATTATATAGAGATAATAAACTATAAAAACATGTTATATAAAGTAGCTAATAGTAATCAATATGGAATTATGAAAAAAGATGGTACACTACTTACAAAAATTGCATATGAAGATATAGGATATAAAGCAGAACCAGCAAAAAAGATATTATATACATTAATAATACCTGATTTAGATGGAAAAACAGGGGAAACAATAGTAGTAAAGCAAAAAGGAAAATATGGATTAGTCTACCTAGAGACAGGAGAGGAATTTTTACCATGCGATCATGTAGAAAAACTATACTCAGTTAATGAATTAGGAAAGATAAACTATAAAATCGAAGCAGAAAAGAAAACTATGAATTTATTAGATTATATAAGATATAGAGAATCGCAAACAATTAACTTGTAATCAAAAAGGAACTTCAGAAGTGAAGTTCCTTTTTGATTACACTACATTTTTTGCTCACCAGGCAAGAAATAATCAACTATACCATAAATGATAGCACCAATAATTGCAGACATCCACGAAATGCTATAACCTGCAACGAAATATTGTGTTACATAAAGCACTATAACAGACAAAACAAAGCCTACAAAACCCTTGCCAAAAGGACTTGCCTGTATCCCAGTAAACTTAGAAACCAAGTAATCAATTATAGTAAGAACAACTGCTGCAACAGCTAAAGACCAGAAATTTGAAATCTGAAAACCAGGTGTAAAGAAAGCTGTAATTGCTAAAACTATTGCTGCTGTTATAAGTCTACCAACAATTTGCCAAGCTGTGCTAGTACCATTTGTTGTTTGAACATTTTGATTGTTATTTGACATTTACTTAAAACCTCCTAACTTTAAATATATATATCTAATTTTGCTTTGATTTTTAGGTTTCGTATATATTATTTTCAAATAATTAATATTTATTCACAAAATATCTTGTATATTTTCAAAAATTTTGCAAAAAATTAAAATGAAAAAGGAGAAAAAATGTTAAATAGCTTTGTAAGAGTAAGTATAATCTATGTATTAGTTCTAGTTGTAATGAGACTAATGGGAAAACGTGAGATAGGTCAAATGCAACCATTCGAATTGGTAATTGCTATAATGATAGCAGATTTAGCATCTGTACCAATGGCAGATACAGGGATACCAATATTCAATGGAATAATACCTATTTTAACACTATTATTATTTCAACTATTAATATCAATTATTAATCTAAAAAGTGTAAAATTAAGAGCAATATTATGTGGAAAACCCAGAATACTAATATATAGAGGAAGAATAGATGAAAAAGCTCTACAAAAGGAAAAAATTACGATAAATGAACTACAAGAAAGATTAAGACAAACCAACATTTTTTCATTAGGAGATGTAGAATACGCAATTTTAGAAACAAATGGGCAAATAAGTGTAATTCAAAAACCAGAAAGAAGAAATACAATTCCAGAAGATTTCAATATTACACCAGAATATGAAGGAATACCATACGACTTAGTAGTTGATGGTAAAATTATGTATAAAAATCTGAAACAAATAGGAAAAGATGAGATATGGCTAAATAAAGAAGTGAAAAAATTTAAAATAAAACCTGAAGATGCCCTTATTGTAACATTTAATGGCAAAGGACAAATCTTCTGCCAAGAAAAAGAGAGGAAGTAAATTATGAAGGATGCTTGTATAATAATTGCAATTATATTAATTATTGTAGCAGGAGATATATGGATGCAAACATACTTAACAAGAACAGCAGATGAAATAGGAAAAAAATTACAAGAGCTAAAGCATAATACAATACTTGCAAAAGAAACGGATAATAGAGATGAAATTAAAAACGAAGTATCTGAAATAGAGAAAAAGTGGGAAGAGATAAGCAAAACCTGGTCAACGATAGTAGTTCATCAAGAAATAGATAACATAGAACAAGCTTTGAAAAAATCAAAATCAAATATTGAAGAAGGAGATTTAGGAAATGCATTAGAGGAAATAGAAACAACAATATTTTTTGTAGAACATATAAAAGAAAGAGAAAAGCTAAGTTTGAAAAATATCTTTTAAAAAAATTCTTAAAAACATTTCTATTTTTAAAAAATTATGATAGAATAGTACAAAAGGAGAAGGAATAAAATATGGAAGAAATTGATATAGATAATTTACCAAAACATATAGCAATAATTATGGATGGAAATAGACGTTGGGCAAAACAAAGAGGTTTAACAACAAAAGACGGACACAAAGCAGGGGCAAAGAACCTAGAGAATATAGCAAAATTTTGTAATGAAATAGGAATAAAATATCTAACAGTATATGCTTTTTCAACTGAAAACTGGAAACGTACAAAAGAAGAAGTATCAGCATTAATGTTTATATTAAAGGCAAATTTAGATTCAATGCTTAGAAGAATAGACTTAAATAATATTAAAATTAGAGTAATAGGAGAAAAAGAAAATATACCAAAAGATATACAAGAAAAAATAGATAAACTAGTAGAAAAAACAAAGAACAATACTGGATTAGTCTTAAATATAGCATTTAACTATGGTGGAAGAGCAGAAATAATACATGCTACACGAGAAATAGCACAAAAGGTTAAATCAGGAGAAATAGATATAGAAGATATAGACGAAAACTTAATATCAAATAGTATATATACAGCAGGTCAACCAGACCCTGACTTAATGATAAGAACAAGCTATGAACTAAGAACAAGCAACTTTCTACTATGGCAACTTACATATTCAGAATTTTACTTTCCAAAAAAACATTGGCCAGAATTTGATAGAGAAGATTTACTAGAAGCAATAAAAGAATATCAAAAAAGAAATAGAAGATTTGGAGGACGTCCAGATGAGGTGAAGAAGTAATGAAAGTAAAAAGAATTGTATCAGGATTAATTTTACTACTAATTCTAAGTATAATACTAATATTGGGAAACACAACTGTTGTAAATATAGCAATATCAGCAGTAGCAATAATTACAATAAATGAATATTTTAATAGTTTTAATGGAAAATACAATGTAGATAAATGGGTTGGAACCATAATGGCAATATTACTAGCATTTATAGGGTTTTTACCAAAAGAAATGTTAGTATTAATATTTCCGATAGCTATAGCTTTATTATTTACAAAAGTAGTTGTTACACGGAATGAAAACAAACTTTATAGATACTGCAATATCAGGATTTGGAATAATATACATTATTGGATTTATAATGTTTATACCACTTTTATATGCTAAAGACAATGGAAAACTGCTAATATGGTATTTAGCAATAGCAGCATGGGGAACAGATACATTTGCATATTTCTTTGGAATAAGATTTGGAAAACATAAATTAACGCCAATAAGTCCTAAAAAATCAATTGAGGGAAGCATTGGAGGTATAGTTGGAGCTGTAATTGTTTCAATAATTTATACATATATTATAAACAAAACAGGAAAAATGGAAATATCATATATTGTAATATCAGCAATAACAGCAATGCTAAGCATTTTGTCTCAAATAGGAGACTTAGCAGCATCTAGCATAAAACGTTATACTGGAATAAAAGACTTTGGAGAATTAATACCAGGTCATGGAGGCATGCTAGACAGAATAGACAGCATTTTATTTATTGCGCCTTTTGCATATTTTCTGTTAATGCTAGTATAACAAATAGAAGGGGAAAAGATGATTATAGGTTTTTTAAAAATTGTATTTTTGTTAGGTTTTTTAATATTTATACATGAACTTGGACATTTTTTAGTAGCAAAACTATTCAAAGTAAAAATAAAACAATTCGCGATAGGTTTTGGACCAACAATTTGGAAAAAACAAGGAAAAGAAACTTCGTATGAACTAAGGCTAATTCCAATGGGTGGATTTGTAAATATGTTAGGAGAAGAAGAACCAGTAGAAGATGAAAGAGCATACAATAAAAAAAGCATACCACAAAGAGCATGTATATTATTAGCAGGAGGAATAGTAAACATTATATTTGGACTGATAGTATGCATTATAGTGGCTTCAAGCATATTAGGATTTAAACATGGAATTATATTTACAGGAGAATTTTTAAAAGCAACTTTCCAAGGAATAGCAGAATTATTCACAGGAAGAGTTAAAGCAGAACAACTAGTAGGTATAGTAGGTATATCAGATATGGTAATAGAAACTAGTGGAATAATGGACTTTGCATATATGATGGCAGTAATTTCAGTATCACTAGGAGTAACAAATCTACTACCTTTTCCGCCATTAGATGGAGGAAAAATATTCCTGCTAATAATAGAAGCAATACGAAGAAAACCATTAAAACAAGATACCGAAATGGGAATACAAATGTTAGGATTTATTTTTCTAATAGGATTATCAATATTTGTAACCTACAATGATGTGATTAAAATTTTTTAAAAAAACATATTCTACAACAAACACAGGATTAACTGCAATCCCAAGTTCATATAGTGGGGATTTATGGGATATGAATGGACAAAGTTATTCAAGTTGTCCAAACTTAAAAAACAATCCAAATTAAGTTAAGACAAAAGGCAAAAAAATACTTGATTTTATAAAAAAAATATGATACAATAAAAAGGCTGCAAGAACAGCCTTTTTATATATGGCTGTTTTATCCTTACTCATACTATTAGGCGGTATGGGTTATAACCAAGAGGGAGGTGGAAATAATGAATAAATACGAAAGTGTTGTCATTGTTAATCCAAATTTAGAGGAAGAAAGTGTTAAAAATTTAATAAAAAAATTCTCTGATTTAATTAATACTGACGGAAAAGTAATATCTGTAGAAGAAATGGGAAAAAGGAAATTAGCTTATGAAATTAAAAAACAAAAGGAAGGCTTCTACATTGTATTAAAATTTGAGGCAAAGCCAGAATTAATAGCTGAACTTGAAAGAAACTACAGAATCACAGATGAAGTTATGAAATTTATAGTAGTTAAAGAGGAGGAATAATATATGAACAAAGTTATTCTAATGGGACGCTTAACAAAAGATCCCGAGGTTAGATATACAACAAATACAAACACATTGGTAGCAAGTTTTTCATTAGCAGTAAATAGAAGATTTAGCAAACCAGGTGAGGAAAGACAAGCAGACTTTATAAATGTAGTAGCTTGGAACAAGACAGGTGAGTTTTGTAGCAAGTGGTTTAAAAAAGGCCAACAAGTAGCTGTAATTGGAAGAATTCAAACAAGAAATTGGGAAGATGAAAATAAAGTAAAACATTATATAACAGAGGTAGTTGCTGAAGAAGCATATTTTGCAGATTCTAAGAGGGAAAACGCTGCTTCAGGTGCAGAAGGATTTGAAAATACATTTGGAAGTACAGTTTCAGACGCTTCAGAATTTAGCGTACAATCAGATGACGACTTACCATTTTAGTGTGAAATTTTAGTGATTGAAAAAAACATAGAGACATAAAAGGGGGGAATAAATTATGGCAGACAGAAAGTCAAATAACAAAAATAACAAGAAGAAAAGATATAACGGAAAAGAAGAGGAGGATTTTAATCCTAAATTCAGAAAGATGAGAAAAAAAGTATGCACGATGTGTGCTAATAAAGAATTAGTATTAGATTATAAAAACTATGAGCAAATGAAAAAATTTGTAAATGAAAAAGGTAAAATACTACCAAGAAGAGCAACAGGTGCTTGTGCAAAACATCAAAGAGAAATAACACAAGCTGTAAAAAGAGCAAGACATATTGCAATTTTACCATATACTCAAGGTTAATAAAGTGTAAACTGATAGCTGTAGTTACTATAAATAGCAAACTACAGCTATTTTTATTCAATTTAAAATCTCCAAAATAATGCAATTTTAATGCAACTAGATATTTAAATCTAAGTTTAATGCAATATTTTTAACACATTTTTCTACTTCATTGTCTCTATATTTGTCAAAAATAGTTGTATAAGTATTTATTGTTGTTGTTATATTTTTATGCCCCAAAAGTTTTTGTAAAATTTCTGCTGGCATACCATTTTCTATACACCTTGTTGCATAAGTATGTCTTAGCATATGTATGTGAACGGGTCTTTCTGTTATTTTAGGTTCTGCATTACATAGTCTTTTAAAAAAGCAGTTGGCATTATTAGTAGCAAATAATGTTAGATTTTGTGTTGTAAAGATTACATTATTTTTATTTTTTCTCATGTTATTTAATGCATTAATTATATTGTTTCTAAAAAGAGTAGTAATAGGTATATCTCTGTAAGAATTAGAAGTTTTAGTAGCTTTTCCTATAATTGTATTTGAATCTTTATTTAAAATTGATTTACTATAGGTTTAAAATAGATATGTCACAAGTATATTGAAAAAAAATATTGAAAAGAGAGCACAAAAATGATATTGTTTAAATGACCAAAAATAAACAAATCGGAGGTGCTCTCTTATGGGTAATAATATCACAGATAGATTAAAATATAAAGAGTCAGTAATAAAATTTTCAAAAAAATATGGAGTTGCAAAGGCAGCGTACAAATTTGGTGAATGTAAAAGAACAATATATAGATGGAGAAAAAGATATGATGGAACATTGGAAAGCTTAAAAGATAAATCAAGAAGACCACATTATCATCCAAACCAACATACAGAGGAAGAAATAAAATTAATAAAGAATTATAAAAGAAACAATAAAGATACAGGACTAGTAGTATTATGGATAAAATTACGCCAAGTAGGATATACAAGAACAATACAAGGATTATACCATGCAATGCAAAGACTAGGAATATATAAAAAAACACCAAGTAAAAAGAAAGAAAGTGAGCCAAATGAATGGGTATCAGGAGAATATCCAGGAGATAAAATACAAGTAGATGTAAAATATGTACCAAAGAAATGCATGAGTAAAGAATTGCAAGAAAGAGGAGAAAAATTTTATCAATATACAGCAATAGATGAATATTCAAGATTAAGATATA
>USJO01000003.1 GCA_900555075.1 uncultured Clostridium sp. | reverse complement strand
ATGCTGGATAACGTCCAGTGAGGGAAACCTTAAGGAAAGTGCAACAGAAAATAACAGCCCTAGTGTTTTTTACATTAGAGCAATGGTGAAAAGGCGAGGTAAGAGCTCACCGCCAATATGGAGACATATTGGGTCAATGTAAACCCCATCTGGAGCAACACCTAAAAAGAAGGCTAAGACTGCTCGTCATCTTCTGAATTGGTGGCTTGAGATATGTAGTAATATATATCCTAGATAAATGACTGTTCAAGACAGAACCCGGCTTATAGATATACTCTCATATATAAAAAATGTTCTTATTTCAAGAACATTTTTAATTATATTTTAACATTTGATTTATAAAATATTAATAAATTTAAAACATACAAGCTTTATATATAGAGAAAGGAATGAAAATATTGTGAAGGTTCTTATTATCGAAGATGAAAAAGTTCTGTCAGATACCATTGCACAATGCATATGTAAAGATTTTCAAACGGAACAGGCATTTGATGGATATGAAGGCTATTTATATGCAAAGGAAAATATCTATGATGCAATAATATTAGACTTAATGTTACCAGAAATGTCTGGATATGATGTTTTATTAAAATTAAGAGAAAACAAGATTTACACACCAGTACTAATTTTAACAGCAAAAGATTCAATTTCAGACAAGTTAAAGGGCTTTAGATATGGGGCAGATGATTACTTGGTAAAACCATTTGAAGTTGAAGAATTAATAGCAAGACTAAACGCAATAATAAGAAGAACAAAAGGAAACTATCAAGATGAATTATTAGAATTTAAAGACCTAAAAATAAATACACAAAAACGAAATATAACAATAAAAGATGAAGAAATCACATTGCAAGGAAAACAATTTGATATATTGGAATACCTTGTAACCTCTAAAAATAAGATTTTAACGAAAGAGCAAATATTTGATAAAGTTTGGAGCTTTAACTCATTTACAACAACAAATGTTGTGGAAGTATATACAAGCGAACTTAGAAAAAGTTTAAAAAAATATGGATATGATAAATACATTAAAACAATTAGAGGCGTTGGATATATGTTGTCAGAAAAATAATATTAATTAGCACATTTTTCATAAAAATACTGTATTTTTATGAAAAATGTGCTAAAATATTATATGTATATCAAAATGGAGGAAAAAGTATGCTAGAAATCTTAGAAGATACAATAATTGATAGTTTAAAATTAGTACCATTCTTATTTATAACTTATATAATAATGGAATTAATAGAAATTCACGCTGGAGAAAAGACAGAAAAAGCTATTAGAAAATCAGGAAAATTTGGACCAATAATAGGTGCTATTTTAGGAATTATTCCGCAATGTGGCTTTTCAGCAGTAGCATCAAACTTTTATGCGGCTAGAATTATAACACAAGGAACACTTATTGCAATATTTTTATCAACATCAGATGAAATGTTGCCAATCTTAATATCTGAAGGAGCAGAAATAGGCATAATAATAAAAATACTAGCTATAAAAATTTTTATAGGTATGGGAATAGGTATTTTGATAGATTTGCTAAGTAAAAATAGTAAGAAATCAAAAGAACATATTGAAATACACAAAATATGCGAAAATGATAATTGCAATTGTGAAAATGATGGGATTATAAAGTCTTCAATAAAACATACAATTCAAATATTTGTGTATATATTTATAATAAACATAATAATAAATTATATAATTTATTTTATTGGGGAGGATAAAATTGCAAGTCTAATTGTGAATATTCCAATATTAGGAACTGTTATAACTGCAATCATAGGCATTATTCCAAATTGTGCAAGCTCAATCATTTTAACAGAACTCTATTTGGAAAACATAATAACACTTGGGGCAATGATATCAGGACTACTTGTTAATTCAGGAATAGGAATTTTAATATTATTCAAAGTTAATAAAGATAAAAAAGAAAACCTAAAAATATTAGGAATATTATATTTAGTAGGCATAGTAGCAGGAGTAGTCTTGGATTTATTAATTTAAATAAGGAAAGGATTCGAAGTGAAAAAGATATATTTCATATTAACATATTCAGGTACAGTACTAGGTAGAATAATTAGATTCAAAACTAAAAGGTTTTATACACACGTATCAATTTCTCTTGATGAAAATTTAGAAAAAATGTATTCATTTGGGAGAATAAATCCATACAATTGCTTTGTTGGAGGTTTTGTACATGAAAGACAAAATCTAGGATTTTTCAAAAGATTTAAAAATACTAAAGCAATGATTTGTTATATTCAAATAACAGATTATCAATATGAAAAACTAGAACAACAAATAAAATTGTTTGAAGAGAACAAAGCAAAATATAAATTTAATACATTAGGACTTATTTATATATTTTTAAATAAAAAAATACATAGGAATAATTATTTCTATTGTGCAGAATTTATAAAACATATACTAGAAAAATCCAATATCAATATAAATTTACCAGATATGCCAAAACCAGAAAACTTTGAAAAACTAAAAAACTCAAAGATTATATATACTGGAATATTTAACAATTATAGATATCAAGAATTAGGACAAAAAGTTACTTAAGTAAGGATTATGAAATATGGATAGATTTAAATCAACTCAAAAAGCAAGTATTTTCGGAATAATAGGCAACATATTTTTAGAAAGTTATAATGTTCTAATGGATAAAACTATTAGCCTTGAAAACAAGAAAAAGGTAATGGACATAATAATGAAGCATAAAGAAATAAAAAAGGTAGAACACTTTAATGCAACACCAGTAGGATATAAATATTAAATATCCTTTACAATTTACATAGATGGTAATTTATCAACATTTGAAAGCCATGAAATAGCAAATAAACTAGAAAAGGAAATAGAACAGTTAGACGAAATATATTTGACTGTAATACATATAAATCCAATAGAAATAGAAAAAGGAGAATGAAATATAAATGAATGACAATATAATAGTAAAAGGCGCAAAAGCTCATAATCTAAAGAACATAAATGTAACAATACCAAGAAATAAACTAGTAGTTATAACAGGACTTTCCGGTTCAGGAAAGTCATCTCTTGCGTTTGACACCCTATATGCAGAGGGACAGAGACGTTATGTAGAAAGTTTATCTTCATATGCACGTCAATTTCTAGGACTAATGGAAAAGCCTGATGTTGAGTCAATAGAAGGCTTATCACCAGCAATTGCAATAGACCAAAAAACCACTTCTAAAAATCCACGTTCAACAGTTGGAACGGTTACAGAAATATATGATTATATTCGTTTATTATATGCAAGAATAGGAGAACCACATTGCCCAAATTGTGGTAAAAAAATAGAAGAACAAACAATTGATCAAATAGTAGAAATTGTAATGAATTTGGATGAGGGGACAAAAATACAAGTATTAGCACCTGTTGTAAGAGGTAAAAAAGGTGAATATAAAGCCCTTTTAGAAGGTTTCTCGAAGGAGGGTTTTGTACGTGCAAGAATTGATGGAGCAATAGTTGAACTAACAGACGATATCGATTTAGATAGAAAAAAGAAACATAATATTGATTTAATAGTAGACAGGCTTATAATCAAAGATAATATTAGAAGTAGATTGGCAGAATCTATTGAAATATCACTAAAATATGCAAAAAATTTAGTACTTATAAACACACCACAAAACGAGATGTTGTTTAGCCAAAACTATGCCTGCCCAGATTGTAATATTAGCATAGAAGAATTATCTCCTAGAATGTTCTCATTTAACAATCCATTTGGTGCTTGCCCAGAATGTACAGGAATTGGATATTTAATGAGAATGAACGAAGACTTAATAATACCAGACAAGAACAAAACTTTATATGATGGAGTAAAAGCTTTTGGATCAAGCTCAATGAAAAAAGGCGATACAATGGCTAAAATGTACTTCGAAAGTATTGCCAAACATTATGGCGTAGACATAAAAGTTCCAATCAAGAAGTTACCAAAAGATTTTTTAAATAAGATACTATATGGAACAGGCGATGAGGAAATTAACTTTAGATACACTTCAGCAGTAGGAGAGAGAAAATTTAAAGCACCATTTGAAGGAGTAATACCAACATTAGAAAGAAGATATAGAGAAACTAAATCTCAAGGAATGAGAGAGTTTTATGAATATTATATGACAGAAAGCCCATGTGAGGCTTGTTATGGAGCACGATTAAAAAAAGAGAGCTTAGCAGTAACAGTTGGTGGAAAAAATATACAAGAATTAACAAATATGTCAATAACAAAAATACAAGACTTTATCAACAATCTAAAATTAGATAAAACCAAAACATTAATCGCAAATCAAATTTTAAAAGAATTAAACAAAAGGTTACAGTTTTTAGTAGATGTAGGACTAGAATATTTAACACTATCAAGACCTGCTGGAACATTATCTGGAGGAGAAGCTCAAAGAATACGCCTTGCAACCCAAATAGGTGCAGGTTTAACGGGAGTTTTATATATACTTGATGAACCAAGCATAGGTTTGCACCAGAGAGACAATGATAAATTAATTGCAACACTAAAAAAACTAAGAGACCTAGGAAATACTGTTATAGTAGTAGAACACGATGAAGACACAATGTATGCAGCTGACTATATAATTGATATCGGACCAGAAGCTGGGGTACATGGAGGAAATGTAATTTCTGCAGGAACAGTTGAGAATATTAAACAAAACCCAAACTCAATAACCGGTGCATACTTAAGTGGAAGAAAACAAATAAAAGTACCACAAAAAAGAAGAAAACAAACAGGAAAGTCAATTGAAATAAAAGGTGCTAGAGAGAACAATTTAAAAAATATAGATGTAAAAATACCACTTGGCGTATTTACTTGTGTAACAGGAGTTTCAGGTTCTGGAAAAAGCACCTTAATAAATGAGATTTTATATAAAGGACTAGCAAAAGAACTATATAAAGCATCAGAATTTCCAGGAAAACATGATAAAATATTAGGAATAGAAAACATAGATAAAGTAATAAATATAGATCAATCTCCAATAGGAAAAACGCCAAGGTCAAATCCTGCAACATATACAGGTGTGTTTGATTTAATAAGAGATATATTTGCAGGAACAAATGAAGCAAAGTTAAGAGGATATGAAAAAGGAAGATTCAGCTTTAATGTATCAGGAGGAAGGTGTGAAACCTGCCAAGGTGATGGAGTACTTAAGATTGAGATGCATTTCTTACCAGACATATATGTACCTTGTGAAGTGTGCCATGGAAAAAGATATAACAGGGAGACCTTAGAAGTAAAATATAAAGGGAAAAACATATCAGATGTGCTAGATATGACTGTTGAAGAAGCACTAGACTTTTTTAGTAACATTCCTAAGATAAAACAAAAGATACAAACATTATATGATGTAGGACTTGGATATATAAAATTAGGACAACCATCAACTACACTATCAGGAGGAGAAGCACAAAGAGTAAAACTTGCAACAGAGCTTTCTAAACGAGCAACAGGAAAGACTTTATATATTCTAGACGAGCCAACAACAGGACTTCATATTGCAGATGTTCATAGATTAATTGATATACTACAAAGACTTGTAGACACAGGAAACAGTATTGTAGTTATAGAACATAATTTAGACTTAATAAAAACAGCAGATTATATAATAGATTTAGGACCAGAAAGTGGTGAAAAAGGCGGAGAAGTAATTGCTATTGGAACACCAGAACAAATAATAAAAAATGAGAGATCTTATACTGGAAAATTTTTAAAAAAATTATTAGAAAAATAGAAGAAGACATTGACAACTACAAACAAGAGTTCTATAATTGTTTTAGGTGATAACTATGGAAAGAAAAATACTACACATAGATGTAAACAATGCATTTTTAAGTTGGCTTGCAGTATATAAACTACAAAGTGGAGAAACTTTAGATATAAGGACTATTCCAGCTATAATTGGAGGAGATGAAGAAACACGTAAAGGAATAGTACTTGCTAAAAGTATGAAAGCAAAGGAAATTGGAATAGTAACAGGAGAGCCAATTTATCAAGCTAGAATCAAATGCCCACAGGTAAAAGTATTCGAAGGCAATTTTGAAATTTACAGAAAGTATTCAAACAAATTATATACACTATTATTAAATTACACAGATAAAATAGAAAGGTATAGCATAGATGAATGCTTTTTAGATATGACAGAATACCTAATGAAGGACACTTTAGAAAACAAAGCCAAGGAAATTAGTAAAAGAGTAAAACAAGAGCTAGGATTTACTGTTAATATAGGTGTTTCCAATAACAAATTATTAGCTAAAATGGCATCAGATTTTGAAAAGCCAGACAAAATACACACCCTGTATCAAAATGAAATACAAACTAAAATGTGGGGATTACCAGTATCAGAATTATTTATGCTTGGAAAAAAAAGTGTGCCCAAGCTACAAAGGATGGGAATAAAAACAATAGGAGATTTAGCAAAAAAAGAAAGACAAACATTAATAAAAAATTTCGGGAAACATGGAAATATTATGTGGGAATATGCAAACGGTATAGACAATGCAGAAGTCAATTATAAATATGAAAAGCCAAAAAGCATAAGTAATGCAACAACACTTCCTATGGATTTATGTAACATTGAAAAAATAGAAAGAATATTGTTTACTCTTACAGAGCAAGTAGCATATAGATTAAGGCAATATAATCTAGTAGCAAACACAGTGAATATACAACTAAGAACAAAAGCATTCATAGACTTTTCCCATCAAGGGAGACTAGATATAGCCACCTCAAACACAAAACACATATTTACAAAAGCTAGAGCTCTTTTAAAGGAAATGTATAAAGAAGGAACATTTATAAGACTTGTAGGAATAAAAGTGGATAACTTAGAAGATAGGGAACAAAGACAAATATCAATGTTCGAAGATAAGAACAAAGAAAAATTAGATAAAATAGATAGTGTATTAGATAATTTAAAGAAGAAATATGGATATGACGCTATAACATATGCAAGTACGAAAATAAAATAATAAAAAAACTCTTGCAAAATTAAAAAAGATATAATAGAATAGAAATGGAAAATACGAAAGAAATATTAATAAACAGTGAACAATACACTTCACGTGAGGAGGAGAAGATGTACATTAACGATATACACATTTTAATATACGTGATAATGGCAATTTTAGGTGGAACAATTGGACAATTCATAGAATACGTAAATGTTGCATTTCTTAATGAAAGAAAAATATTGTCAAAAGAAACCTATAAAGAATACAAAAATGTAACCAAAGCAAATTATTTACTAATAGTAATAAATGCAATAGCATATATTGCATTACTATATAAATTCAAACTTAGCTTAGACTTTTTAAGATTTAGTTTACTTACACCAATGCTTATATCAGCATTTATTGTAGATTATAAAATACAAATAATACCAAACAGACTAAACTTCACAATGTTTGAAATAGGCATAATATTTGTATTTATATTTGGAATTCAAAACTTAAATTTAGCAAAAGATATGCTTTTAGGAATGTTTGTAGGTGGTGGAGTTTTTTTAATAATAACATTATTAGGTGGCTTAATTGCAGGCAAGGAAGCAATGGGCTTAGGAGACGTAAAGCTAATGGGAGTATTAGGTCTATATTTTGGGTGGTATAAAATTCTACTAATCTCGGTACTGTCATTTTTAATAGGAGGTATTATAAGCATAATTATACTTATTGCAAAGAAAAACAGAAAGGATGGATATATACCATTTGGACCATTTATAGTACTTGCAACAATAACGGCAATATTTGTTTCAAGTGATGTTCTATATGTATTTTTATACAAAGTATTTACATTAGGATTATTTTAAAAAGTAAAAGGAGGGCGTTTTTCAATGAATGAAAAAATAAGACTTTTACGAGAGAGGTTAAGAAATTTAAAACTAGAAGGGATGATAGTTACAAATCCAGTTAGTATAAAATACTTAACCAATATAGAAAACGAAGGAACACTACTAATAACAAGAAAAGAAAACATATTCTTAACATATACTATGTTTTTAGAAAGTGTAAGAAAAACAGTAACAATAAATGATGAGATAATAGTTGCAGACTTCAGAGATGTAAGCGAATATGAAAATTTCTTCCTATTTTGTGAAAATGTTGGATTTGAAGAAAATTATGTAACATACAAACAATATTATTATTTAAAACAAAAATACAAAGTAAATAACTTATCAGAAACTGAAGACATAATTGAAAAATTAAGAGCCGTAAAAGACAACGAGGAAATATATAAAATAAAAAAAGCCTGCGAAATTACAGATAAGTGTTTTAATCATTTATTAGAATTTATAAAAGTAGGAAAAACAGAGAAAGAAATAGCTTTTGAAATAGAAATGTTTTTCAGAAAAAATGGAGCGGAAGGACTAGCCTTTAATCCAGTAGTTGCAATAGGAGAAAATAGCGCTGACCCGCACTGGAAACCAAGCGATAGAGCAGTACAAACGGCAGATCCAATATTAATAGATATGGGATGCAAATATCAAGGATACTGTTCAGATATGACAAGAACAATATTTATGGGATGTATACTAGAAGAAATGAAACCAGTATATGACTTGGTTTTGAAAAATCAACTATATACAATAAAAGAAATAAAAGAATATGCAAGCATAAAAACAATATCACAAATGGTAGAAAATGATTTCAGACTATATAATTATGATCTAATTCATTCATTAGGACACAGTATAGGACTAGAAACACACGAGATGCCATACATCAATTCAAAAAATGACACCTTCTTAAAAGAAAATATGGTAATAGCAAGTGAACCAGGCATATATGTTCCAGAAAAATATGGAATAAGAATAGAAGATACAATATTAGTAGAAAAAAATGGATGCACAGTACTTACAAAATCTCCAAAAAATTACGTTATAATATAACTAATATCTTGATTTTTCTGGAAAAATATAGTAAAATAAATAAGTTAGTATAATTAAAAAAGAAAGAGGTATGATAATATGGCAGAAGTTTATATGGCAGGAGATGTAAGAAACGGAACAACATTTGAAATGGATGGATCTGTATATAAGGTAGTTGAATTTCAACACGTAAAACCAGGTAAAGGAGCTGCTTTTGTTAGAACAAAGTTAAAAAATGTAATTAACGGTTCAGTCTTAGAAAAAACATTTAATCCATCAGAAAAGCTACAAGGAGCAGATATTGAAAAAAAAGAAATGCAATATTTATATTCAGATGGAGATTTATATTATTTTATGGATAATGAAACATATGACCAAATTCCACTTAATAAATCAGAATTAGGTGATATGCTTAAATTCTTAAAAGAAAATATGATGGTAAAAACATTAGCATTTAAAGGAAAAATATTTGCAATTGAACCACCAATGTTTGTAGAGCTTGAAATTACATACACAGAACCAGGTTTTAGTGGAAATACAGCAGGTGCAGGAGCAACAAAACCAGCAACACTAGAAACAGGAGCAACAATAAATGTCCCACTATTTGTAAATACAGGAGACAAAATTAGAATTGATACTAGAACAGGCGAATATATGGAAAGAATTTAATTTAACGCTTCGCGTTAATTAATAATTAATAATTTTGGAGGAATTTTAATGTCGAATTTCAATTCAGATTTTAAGAACGTTTTAAAGAACTTAGAGAATAATGTTAAGGATAAAGAGGCTTTGGAAATTGCAAAGGTTGAAATATTTAATTTATATAATCTTTTCTTTGATGAGATTACAGAAATAGAACAAACTATGAATAAAAAAATTTTGGCAATTGCAGAAAGTCAATTACATGTTGAAGAAGAAATTAAAAACATGAATAAGAGCATTAAAAACATTGAAAAAGATATTTATATGGAAGATGATATGGAGGATGAAGACTGTGATGTTGAAATAAAATGTCCTTATTGTAATGCAAGCTTTAATGCTCAAATGAATGACTTAACAGCAAGTGAAATTATTTGCCCAGAATGTAATAATTCAATTAAACTCGACTGGGGAGAAGATGATGAATATGGTTGTGGCGATAATGGATGTGATTGTTGTCCACATGATTGCCACTATGATGAAGATGATGATATGTAAAAAAGATGCTATAGGCATCTTTTTTTATGAGAAATGAAAAGTGAATAATTAGTAATAAATAATTTTTTGTCAATAGGGCAGGTAATTTAGAGGATTTACAGATTTTCCATTGATGTATAGTGAAAAATGGAGATGTGGGCCTGTTGTTGCTCCGTTTGTTGGATTCCCTTTTGAATCTTTATATTTGTTATTAGGCACACCATATACATTTTTTGGACCAACAGTTGCAATAACATCACCTTGATTTATTGCTTGGTTAACATATACTAAGAAATATGGAGAAATATGAGAATAATTAGCTGTGTAGTAACCATCAGAAATTTGTACTGTATAACCTCCAGCACCATAGAAACCAATATATGTAACTTGTCCTGAAAATGTTGCAATTATTTCCGAACCACTAGGTGCACCAATATCAATTCCATTATGATAACTTGAAGCACCACTTATTGGAGACTTTCTATATCCAAAATATGAAGTTATTGTTGTATAGCCAGGTGTAGGCCATATAAGACCAGAATTCGAGAAAATATATTTTGAAATACCTTCTTCTAACAAAGAAGTATCATTCATATCCATAGAATTAAATGAAAAAGTTACTCCCATAAAACATATAACAACAAACATTAAAAATATAATAAAAATTTTTTGAAAATAAAAAAACATAGATAGAACCTCCAAAGAATAAAAACAAAACTGATTAAATTAAATAAATATATTTTTGTTTACCAGTGAAAAATATATAAGACATAAACTTGTTCAGAAAAAATAATTTACTTGATAAATAATAATATAGTTACTGACTCGAAATTATCTCAAAATATAATTATCCAAATTAGAAAATTTAGAATATCTAAATTAGTATGCTAGCATTATACAACAGATATGACAAAAAAAGCAATATTTTCCTATAAAATTTTCTGCAAATTCTTGAAAAAAAAATGCGTATGTGGTATATACTAAAGAAGGAAAGAAAGGAGAAAAAATGAGCGAAGAAAGAAAAATTGTAGATAGTGTTGAAAGCTTAGAAAAAGCTCTAGTAAAAACACGTAAAGCACAAAAAGAATTTGGCAAGTTTAACCAAGAACAAGTTGATAAAATATTTCAAGCAGCAGCAATTGCAGCAAATCAAGCACGTATACCACTTGCAGAAATGGCAGTAGCAGAAACTGGTATGGGTATAGTTGAAGATAAAGTTATAAAAAATCATTATGCTTCAGAATACATTTATAATGCATATAGACATACTAAAACGTGTGGAGTAATTGAAGAGGATAAGGCTTATGGTATAAAAAAATTAGCAGAACCAATAGGTGTTATTGCAGCAGTTATACCAACAACAAACCCAACTTCAACAGTTATTTTTAAAACTTTGATTGCATTAAAAACAAGAAATGGAATTATTATTAGCCCACATCCTAGAGCCAAAAAATCTAGTATAGAGGCAGCAAAAATAGTATTAGAGGCAGCTGTAAAAGCAGGTGCTCCAGAAGGAATTATTGATTGGATAGATGTACCATCACTTGATTTAACAAATCTGGTAATGAAGGAAGCAGATACTATCTTGGCAACTGGTGGACCAGGTATGGTAAAGGCTGCATATTCAAGTGGAAAACCAGCAATAGGAGTTGGAGCAGGCAATGTTCCAGCAATTGTAGATGAAAGTGCAGATGTTCTTTTAGCAGTTAATTCAATTATACATTCAAAAACCTTTGATAATGGTATGATATGTGCATCAGAGCAATCTGTAATAGTTCTTAATTCTATATATGATAGAGTTAGACAAGAGTTTATAGATAGAGGATGTTACTTATTAAATAGTGAACAAACAGAAAAGGTTAGAAAGACAATTATAATAAATGGAGCATTAAATTCAAAAATTGTGGGACAAAAGGCGCACACAATTGCAAATCTAGCAGGAGTTGAGGTTCCGAAAAATACAAAAATTTTAATAGGAGAGGTTGAAAGTGTTGATTTATCCGAAGAATTTGCACACGAGAAATTATCTCCAGTATTAGCAATGTATAGAGCAAACACATTTGATGAAGCTCTTGAAAAAGCTGAGAAATTAATTGAAGATGGAGGACTTGGACATACGGCTTCCTTATATGTAAATGCACATACTGAAACAGAAAAGATAGAAAAATTTTCACACAGAATGAAAACAGGAAGAATTTTAATTAATACGCCATCATCACAAGGAGGAATTGGAGATTTATACAACTTTAAGCTTGCACCATCACTAACACTAGGCTGTGGTTCATGGGGAGGAAATTCGGTTTCAGAAAATGTTGGAGTAAAACATTTATTAAATATTAAAACAATAGCAGAGAGGAGAGAAAATATGCTTTGGTTTAGAGTGCCTGAAAAGGTTTATATTAAAAAAGGATGCTTACCAGTTGCACTAGATGAATTAAAAACTGTAATGGATAAAAAAAGAGTATTTATAGTAACAGATGAATTTTTATATAATAATGGCTATACAAAGCCAATTACAAGCAAATTAGAAGAAATGAGTATATCATATACAACATTTTCAAATGTACAACCAGATCCAACTCTAGTTTCAGCAAAAGAAGGAGTCCAAGCGATGGAAAGTTTTAAACCAGATTGCATAATAGCAATAGGTGGAGGAAGTGCAATGGATGCTGCTAAAATTATGTGGGTAATGTATGAACATCCAGAAGTGGATTTTATGGATATGGCAATGAGATTTTCAGACATTAGAAAAAGAATATACACCTTCCCTAAAATGGGAGAAAAGGCATATTTTATAGCTGTTCCAACTTCAAGTGGAACAGGTTCAGAGGTTACACCATTTGCTGTTATAACAGATGATAACACAGGCATTAAATATCCACTTGCAGATTATGAATTAATGCCTAAAATGGCTATAGTTGATGCAGATTTAATGATGAATGCACCAAAGGGGTTAACTGCCGCTTCTGGAATAGATGCTGCAATACATTGCTTAGAAGCATACGCATCAATGATGTCTACAGATTATACAGACAGTTTAGCTCTTCATGGATTAAAAATGATTTTTGAATATTTACCACGAGCATATGAAAATGGGGCTGAAGATAGTGAGGCAAGGGAAAAAATGGCAGATGCTGCAACAATGGCTGGTATGGCCTTTGCAAATGCTTTTTTAGGAGTATGTCACTCAATGGCACACAAATTAGGAGCCTTCTATCATATCCCACATGGTATAGCAAATGCATTAATGATAGATGAGGTTATAAGATTTAACAGCAGCGATACACCTGTTAAAATGGGAACTTTCCCACAATACAGTTATCCTCATACACTTAAAAGATATGCTGAAATTTCAGACTATTTAGGATTAGGTGGAAATACAAATGAGGAAAAGGTAGAAAACCTAATAAAAGCATTAGATAATTTAAAAGAAAAGGTTGGAATTAAGAAAAACATTAGAGAATATGGTGTAGATGAGCAAGAATTTTTAAATAGATTAGATGATTTAAGCAAACAAGCCTTCGATGACCAATGTACAGGCTCAAACCCAAGATATCCTTTAATTGAAGAGATTAAGGAGATGTTCTTAAATGCTTACTATGGAGGTGATAGATAGTGGAGATATTAGCTGAAAGAAAAACAAAAACAGTATATAGAGACAATAATAAAGCAATTAAACTATTTATTGAAGACTATCCAAAATCAAATATTTTAAATGAGGCACTTAACCAAGCAAGAGTTGAAGAGACTAGTTTAAATATTCCAAAACTTTTGGAGGTAACAAAAATAGACAATAGATGGGCATTAGTTTCAGAATATATCGAAGGGAAGAACCTGGAACAATTAATGAAGGAAAATCCAGATAAACGCGAAGAATATATGAATTTATTTATAGATGTTCAATTAAACATATTATCAAAAAAAGCACCAATGCTAAACAAACTAAAAGATAAAATGAAAAGAAAAATAGAAGAAACAAATTTAAATGATACAATAAAGTTTGACTTAAATACAAGACTAGAAAGTATGCCAAAACACAATATGGTATGTCATGGAGATTTTAACCCAAGCAATGTGATTATAAAAAATGATGGAACAGTATTTGTAATAGATTGGGCACACGTAACACAGGGGAATAGCTCAGCAGATGTAGCCAGAACATTTTTGCTATTTCATTTAGATAATAAAAAAGAAGAAGCAGAAATGTATTTAAACAAATTTGCAGAGAAATCAAAAACAGATAAAAAATATATTCAAAAATGGATACCAATAGTTGCAGCTGCACACTTATCTAAATCTAGTGAAGAGGAAAAAGCATTTTTAATGAATTGGATAGATGTAGTAGACTATTTTTAGTGTTTAATGAACAATTAATAAATAGTGTAGAACGAAAAATTTACTTAGGATTGCCTAAACAGGCAATCCTATATAGAGGGGATATTAAATGAAGAAATTAAAGGAGATTATAACAAATTTTATTAATGGATTTTGTATGGCTTTAGCTGATAGTGTGCCTGGAGTATCTGGAGGAACTGTTGCATTTGTACTTGGTTTTTATGATAATTTTATAAATTCGCTTGATGATATTTTTAGAGGAAACTGGGAGGCAAAGAAGCATGCGGCTATTTACCTACTGAAAATACTACTTGGTTGGGCTATAGGTTTTGTTTTGGCAGCAAGTATTCTGTCTGAATTATTTAGTACAAAAATATATGAAATGAGCTCATTATTTCTTGGATTTATAATTTTTGCAATACCTCTTGTAGCAAAAGAAGAATTAGAGGTTATAAAAGGAAAATACAAAAACAATATATTTGCAATACTTGGAATTGCTCTAGTGGTTGCAATTACACTTGTAAGTACAAATGCTAATCTTAATATCAATTTACAAGAAATAAATATAGGTACAGCGGTTTATATTTTTGCAGTTGCAATGATAGCAATTTCAGCAATGATTCTTCCAGGAATATCAGGCTCAACTATATTACTTATATTTGGAATTTACATACCAATTATGAATAATGTAAAAGCATTTATACACTTTGATTTTTCAGTATTACCAAGTTTAATAATATTTGGTTTTGGAATAATCTTTGGAGTTATGATATTTGCAAAGATTGCAAGAAAATGTTTAGAAAAACATCGTTCACAAACTGTATATGCGATTTTAGGTTTAATGATAGGCTCAATTTATTCAATTGTAGTAGGACCTGCAACATTGAAGGAGCCTCAACCTATTATGACACCTTCAAGTTTTAACATAGTATTTTTTGTAATAGGTGGAGCAATAATAGTGGGATTAGAACTTCTAAAAAGAGTTCTAAAAAAGAAATAGAGACTTTAAATTTTAAACATTTTTAAATAGAAAGTTGTGAGTTTTATTAAAAACTCACAACTTTTTGTTAAAGTGTGACAAGATAGATTTGTCCGGCTTTTAAGATAATTCTATAACGTTTAAAGTTGCCCCTGTAATAGAATCGACCTTTTGAATCTAGAGTTTTTATAGCTACAATAGAGTCTTCATCTGTAACATCTGAAGTGTTTTTTACAGCTAACATATCAGGAGAATTCTTTTCCTCACAAAGGCATATTTCTCCAAACTCTAAACCTGCACGTCTTACAAACTCTAAAGGAATAGAAACCCGACCAACAACATCAAGCGTTTTATCACACATGAACATAATAAACCTCCCATTAAGGTATTTATAATAAAATTATACCAGAAATTAACATAAAATGCAAATATCAAAATAATTATCCAAACTACTTGCAAATCACATAATTTATGATATAATAATATAGTTAATTTTAGCAAACAGAAAGGATTGAATTTAAACAATGAAAGTAAAAGTAGAAAAGGTAGAGAATAAAGCAAATGAAATCAAACTAGAATTTACAGTTGAAGCTCAAAAATTTGATGAAGCTATACAAGATGTATACAAGAAAAACGCAAAATATTTTAATATACCAGGCTTTAGAAAAGGTAAAGCTCCTTTTAAAATGGTAGAAAAAACATATGGAATACAAATATTCTATGAAGATGCTTTTAATGAGATAGCAGGAGAAGTTTATGCAAAAGGATTAGAAGATAATAAAATTGAAGCAGTAAGTAAGCCAAAAATTGATATAATACAAATTGAAGCTGGAAAAGATTTAATATTCACTGCAGTTGTACAAACGAAACCAGAAGTAACTTTAGGAAAATATAAAGGTATAGAATTAAAAAAAGTAGAGTATAATGTATCTGACGAAGATGTAAATCATGAACTAGAACATATTGCAGAACATAATGCAAGATTAGTATCAGTTGAAGATAGAGCTGTAGAAAATGGAGATATAACAATAATCGATTTTGAAGGATTTATTGATGGTAAAGCATTTGAAGGTGGAAAAGCAGAAAATCACGAATTAGAAATAGGAAGTGGAAAATTTATACCAGGTTTTGAAGAGCAAATAATAGGAATGAAAATTGATGAAGATAGAGATATAAAAGTTACCTTCCCAAAAGATTATCCAGCAAAAGAACTAGAAGGAAAAGAAGCAATATTTAAAATCAAATTACATGAAATAAAGAAAAAAGAATTACCTGAAATAAATGACGAATTTGCAAAAGATGCAAGCGAATTTGATACATTAGATGAATGGAAAAAATCTATTAGAGAAAAATTAGAAAAAGCAAATACCTCAAAAGCAAAATTCGAAACAGAGGATAATGCTATAGAAGAGGTTTGCAAGGCCTCTAAAGTAGATATTCCAAGTGGAATGATTGAAACACAAATTGATAATATGGAGCAAGACATATCATCAAGATTAAGCTATCAAGGAATGAAGTTAGACCAATATCTACAAATGATTGGAAAGACCAAACAAGAATTTAGAGATGAATATAAAGAAGAAGCAAAAAAACAAGTTAAGAGAAATTTAGTATTAGAAGCAATAATGAAGGACGCAGAAATAGAAGCTACAAAAGAAGAAGTTGAAACAAAAATTAAAGAAATGGCAGATATTTACGGAAAAAAAGAAGAAGAGATTAAAGAAAATGCACAACTAATAAAGTACGTAGAAGAATCGATAAAAACAGAAAAAACAATTCAGTATATTGTAGATAATGCTAAAATAAAATAGGCATATTTACAGGGGCTAGCACCTATGTAGTTAGTCCCTATTTTACATAAATAGAAAGGATTTGATAATATGGAAAAAAATAGTTTAGTACCTTATGTAATTGAACAAACAAGTAGAGGAGAAAGATCATATGATATATTCTCAAGACTTCTAAAGGATAGAATAATATTCTTAAGTGAAGATGTAAATCATGTAACAGCTAGTTTAGTAGTAGCACAAATGTTATTTTTAGAATCAGAAGACCCAGATAAAGAGATATCATTTTATATAAATAGCCCGGGAGGTTCTATAACAGACGGAATGGCAATTGTAGATACAATGAATTACATTAAATGCCCAGTTTCAACAATATGTGTTGGTTTAGCTGCAAGTATGGGTTCAGTACTTCTAGCTTGTGGAACAAAAGGAAAAAGATTTGCAACACCAAATGCAGAAGTATTAATTCATCAACCATTAATTTCAGGAGGCTTAGCAGGTCAAACAACAGAAATAAAAATACATGCAGACCATATGGTAAAGACAAGAGAAAAGTTAAATAAATTATTAAGTGAAAAGACAGGTCAAAGTCTAGAGCAAATTGAAAAAGACACAGAGAGAGACCACTATATGACAGCTGAAGAAGCGCTAAAATATGGATTAATAGATGGTATACTAGATTACAGGAAGTAAATAATTTAGTGGTAAACATTGCTCGCCAGTATAAAAAAATTGTGTTTTAAAGAAAGGAAATAACAAATGGCAAATAAAAAAGATGTAAATGAAATAAGATGTTCATTTTGTGGCAAAGCACAAGAAATGGTTAAAAAACTTATTGCAGGACCAAAATCAGTATACATTTGTGATGAATGTATTAATGTTTGCAATAATATAATTGAAAACGAAATTTATGATGAAGATTTAGGCTATGAAGATGTTAAGACAGAAGAAATACCTACTCCAGCTGAAATTAAGGCTGTTTTAGATGAATATGTAATAGGTCAAAATGAAGCTAAGAAGACATTAGCAGTAGCAGTATATAACCATTACAAGAGAATTAATTGCAAAGAGATTATAGATGATGTTGAAATACAGAAAAGCAATATTTTACTTTTAGGTCCAACAGGTTGTGGTAAAACTCTTTTAGCACAAACACTAGCTAGAGTATTAAACGTTCCATTTGCAATAGCAGATGCTACAACCCTTACAGAAGCAGGATATGTTGGAGAAGATGTTGAAAACATACTTCTAAAACTTATACAAAATGCTGAATTTGATATAGCAAAAGCTCAAAAAGGGATTATATATATAGATGAAATTGATAAGATAACAAGAAAATCTGAAAACCCTTCAATAACAAGGGATGTAAGTGGTGAAGGAGTACAACAAGCATTACTAAAAATAGTTGAAGGAACAGTAGCATCAGTTCCACCACAAGGAGGAAGAAAACATCCACATCAAGAATTTATTCAAATAGACACCTCAAACATATTATTTATATGTGGAGGAGCTTTTGAAGGATTAGAAAAGATTATTAAAGATAGAACAAATAAGAAATCATTGGGATTTGGAGCACAAATAGAAAGCAAGAAGGATTTATATGATAAATATAAAATATTTGAACAATTATTACCTCAAGATTTATTAAAATTTGGTTTAATCCCAGAATTTGTAGGAAGATTACCAATTATAGCAACACTTCAAGAATTAGATAAGGAAGCCCTAAAAGAAATTGTAACAAAACCAAAAAATGCGTTAATAAAACAATATAAAAAATTGTTAGAATTAGATGGAGTAGAGTTAGAATTTGAACCAAAAGCTCTAGATGCAATAGTAGACAAAGCAATAGAAAGAAATACAGGAGCAAGAGGACTAAGAGCAATTATTGAAGAGATAATGAGAGACATAATGTTTGATGTGCCAAGCAATTTAAGAATTGAAAAATGTGTAATAACTCATGATACAGTAGAAAAAAAGGCACCACCAATACTAGAACTATGTAAAGAAGAGGAAGTTGATCCTAGAAGAGGAATAATTAGAAAGAGAAAAGCAAAACTTCCACGTAATACAGAGACAGCATAAAATTATATAGTGGTGGGAATTAAACCCACCTAATTTTAGTAATGTAACAACCTTAAGGTTATTCAATGAAAGAGGTATAAAATGAGTGAAGTAAAAGTCAAAATAAAAGAATTATTAAACAAAATAAATAGACCAGGAATAACTGATTTAATAGAATTTTTAGAAAAATCAGATTATTTTACAGCACCAGCAAGCACAAAATTCCATGGTGCATATAAAGGTGGATTAGCAGAACATAGTTACAAAGTATATGAAATACTAAAAAAGAAAGTTGAATTTCACAAACTAGATGTAAGTGAAGAAACATTAACAATAGTAACAATATTGCATGATATATGCAAAGTAAACTTTTATAAAGAGGATTATAGAAATGCAAAAAATGCAAAAGGTGAATGGGAGAAAGTGCCATATTACACAATAGAGGATACAATTCCATATGGACATGGAGAAAAATCAGTAATGATGCTTACGGAATATATAAAATTAACAAATGAAGAAAAGTACGCAATTCGTTGGCATATGGGATTTTCTGAACCAAAAGAAGTGTATGGAACACTTGGTCAAGCCTTTAAAAAATATCCATTAGCATTATTGTTACATGAAGCAGATATGGAAACAACATATTTTTACAACATATAATATATGTCACCAATTTTCACCCGTCTTCATATAATATATTAGATATGCTTTAAGCATAAAAATATAAAAAAGGTGGATGAAGAAAATGGATTTTGAAGAAAAGAAACCCTGTCGTGAAATCAAGGTAGATGGCTTTATAGAAAAAGGAAAACAATTTGATTTAGAAATAAATTTACCAGAGGACAACAGAGACGTAATATTTGGAGTAATAAGAGATTGTTACAAAGAACCAGTAGAAGACGCAGTAGTTAAATTAATAGAGGTATGTTACGAATATGGAAAAGAAGAAAGAAAACCAGTATCACACACATTTACAGATAAAGAAGGAGAATTTGTATTTGGACCATTATGTCCAGACAAGGACTATGAACTTCAAATATGGGCAGATAGAGTAAAGCATTGTAAACAATGTGTAGATTGCAAAAAACATGGTAGATGCCTAAAAGGTGTAAAACTAGAATGTAAAGAATTTAAACCATGTAAAGAATGTAATGAAGATAAAAATGAAATGTGCAAGTAAAAAAATATAATGGCAGGGTTAAACCTGCCAATTTTTTTCACAAAATTTACCATAATACTTGACAAATCTCTAAATTCCTTGTATACTAGTTTAGTAGCTGAAAATTAAAATATTGTAGATATATAATCGTACTGTTAGGGAGGGAATAAAAATGGCACAACCAAAAAGAAGATGGTCAAAAGAAAGAACAAGAACCAAAAGATCAACATGGAAATTAGAAGAACCAAACATATCAAAATGTAAACATTGCAATGAACCAATAATGCCACACAGAGTTTGCTCAAATTGTGGATATTATGATGGTAAAGAAGTAATAAAAAAAGATGCCGAATAAGGCATCTTTTTTATTGAATAATTATTGAATAAATAGTACATTTATGATATACTTACAAAAAAATATGTGAGAGGTAGATAATTTGAAAACTAATGAAAATTTAACCGAAAAATTAAAATTTATTGGATTAGATTTAGAAAATATACCAGATAAATTAAACTTCTTCCAACCAATTAATTTTGGAGTTCATAAAAATTACAATGAGAAAAATTATAAAGTATATAAGTATGTTGATATAAATGATGTTGAGCTGTTTCTAACGCCAACACATAGACTAACAGACTATACGGAAAAATATGCAAAAGCATTGCCCATTGGTGCATATTTAAGTGTAGATACTGATGCGGATATAGAAAGAAATGTAGAATTTTTAAAACTTGTTAAAGGACTTCAAATTGAAGAACTAGAAAACTTGGAAATAGAACAAAAAGAATTAAACAAAAACATACCATACAGTATAAGTTATCCCAAAGATTACTTATGGCAAATACATTATTCAGAAATATCAAAGAAATACTTTATGATTGCTCCAATTAAAGAAACAGAAGCTACAACATTATTATATTTAATAAAAAAACAACTGGAAAACAAAGAGCAAAAAATTTTTGTACCAATATGCTATGCCGAATATAGTAATAAATACCTAAACAGTTCAGAAATAGAGGAAATAGAAAAGTTTTTATGTTTCTTTACAAAGGATTGGCCATTAATATATGAAGTATATGATAAACAAAATAATATGAGTATTCAAATACTTGGAAAAGCAACAATATATGACACACTAAAAAGTGAATATAAGATAGAATTAAAGGAACAGGGACAGGCTGAAAACTATTACAAATTATTAAAGGTACTGTTTATACTAGAAACACAACTTTCTCATCATTACAAATTTGATATAAAGTTAGATAAAAAAGGAACAATTCATTTCTATTTCAAAAACAAAGAGATTGATTATGCAGATTTAATACCATTTATAAAAAGAGAATATATAAATGGATTAGAGAAAATCATAAAAGCAAAGGAAACAAAAATAAATCTTGATAAAAAGCTTAAAAATTTAAAGAAGGTTTCAAAAAGTTTGGACGAAGAATATTTCGAAAAAGAAAAGCAAATTTCTACTTTTCTAGAATGTAAAAAAACATTTTTCGGCAAAGTAAAATATTTTATTAAATACAAGAAAAAAACAATAGGAGAAAGTAAAACTCCTACAACAGAAGAAGAAGAAGGAGCAAAGTTAAAATACTGTGAAAGAACAGAAATAAAAGAGGTATATACTTTAGAAGAATTAATAACATTATATACAAAACTAGATCAAGAAACAAACAATATTAATGACTTGGAATTGGATATAAATGCACTAAATAAAAGAATTGATATATTAAAAATAAAAATCAAAAATGCTACTAAATATATAAAAGAAATAGACAATCACAAAAAAAGCATTTTTGAATTTTGGAAATTTACAAATAAGGATGAATCACAACAATTAAATGAAGGTATAATAGAAACTCATACAAGTAAAAAGCTGAAAAAAATTTTCAATTACGAATTAGACTTTGAAGATGTATCTAAGCAAATGGATAAAGAACAAAGAGCAATATTTACAAAAGAAGAAACAGATAGTATATATATAGCAACTACTCCGATTATAAACGATATAAATAGAATTATAAACAAAGAAAAAATTCCAGAAGAACATCTAATTACTCTAAAAGAAGAAATGCAAAATACAGAAGGTGTAGTAACTTTTGATATATTTGGAGGTATTTTATCTTCTAGTGATCAAGTAAAGACATTGGGTAATATAAAACATAGAGAGAATGAAAAAAATAAATTTGCAATTTTAAAGCTAAAAGAAAACACAACAATGCAGGAATATGTAGAGAAGATTAAATGTATATCTAAAGGCATACAGGAGAGTATTGAAAAATATAGAAATAGTATAGAAATACCAATATATAAAGCAGAATATTTAGATGATGGACTTAATGTGTTTTACATAAATCCGGAAGATGCATTAAAGTTTGCGGAAGGAAAAGAAACCAATTTATATAGAATTATTCTAAAAGAAAAAACAAACTGTATTCCTTTAACTAATATAATGTACTATAACAATACAAACCATACATTACCACTTGGAATGAATGTGTCTGATGGAATACTTATAGATACAAACAAACTAGATTTAAAACTAAAAGGGAAAAAGCAAAACTACATTATAAATATAAAACAAGACTTACCTAAACCAGAAGCCTTAAAAATTAATATATTTGAGTATGAAATATGCTAAGGGATATAACCTTTAGCATATTTTTATATTAGGATAAATATATATTAAGAAGACGAGATTTAATGAAAGGAATATTTTATAGTATATGAATGTAGCAGTAATAAACCTAAAAGATATATGGAAATATGCAATAAAAGTAATTTCTATATTTTTTGTGTTTTTTTTACTTATTAAAGCAATTCCAAATCCAAACTATAGCATAAAACAAAGAAGAATTAATAAAGTAAATAGTGAATTTCTTGTATCTTGTTTAGAGTTAAGTATACCAACCCTTAAGACAGAAACAAATAACAAAAAGAATGAAATTAAATTAACTAATTTATTAGGTGCAGAGATATCTCTTCTTAATAAACTAGAAATAAAAAACACTAATGATTTACCTGAGGCTAGAATTGCAGAGGAGAATAAAAATGTACCGAAAGAAACAGTATCACCAGATATTGAAATATCCAAGATTGCAAATACAGAAGTAGTAACAGATAGAAATTTCAGTTCAAAGGTTACAAATATATACGGAACTACTAAAATAGATAATCAAAGTAATTATATAATAACAGAGGATATGCTTATTCCAGATGTAGAAATTCTAAACAAAAAAGATATATTAATATATCATACACACACTTGTGAAAGTTATACTCCTTGTGACATATATAATTACAAAATGACAGGTAATTACAGAACAACAGATGATAATTATAATGTAATAAGAGTAGGAACAGAGTTATCAACTTATTTAACTCAAAAAGGATTTAACGTGATTCATGATGGAACATATCATGATTATCCATCATATTCAGGTTCATATGCAAGAGCATTGGAAACTGCAACTAGATTGTTAGAGGAAAAACCAGCAGGTCTTGTAATAGATATTCATCGTGATGCAATAGGTAATGGAGATACATATGGACCAACAGTAATGGTTAATGGACAAAGGGTTGCACAGTTAATGTTTGTAATTGGTACAGATGGTGGGGGATTAGAACATCCTAATTGGGTACAGAATCTAAAAACAGCTGTAAAAATTCAAGAACAAGCCAATAAAATGTATCCGGGACTTTTTAGGTCAATAATAATTAGAAATTCAAGATACAACCAACATATATCTAGTGGAGCGAGCATAATTGAAGTCGGTGCTACTGCTAACACACTAGGTGAATGTTTGTTAAGTATGCAATGTTTAGCAAATGTAATAGATGAAGTATGTAAATAACCTTGATAAAAATTTTAATATATGGTATTATGAAAAAATAAAGAGGGATAGGTCTCTATATTTATGATGAAAGGACTTAAATTAACTATGCAAATTCAGGAAATATTATCAAGTACAATAAAACAACTAAATAGTAATAATGTGGAAGAACCAAATAATAAAGCAAAAAGACTATTAGCCTTTGTATTAAATGTACCCAAGGAGTTTTTAATAATTAATGATAATAAAGAACTAAACAAAAAGCAAGAAGTCAAATATAAAAAGTGTATAGAAAGATTGATAAAGGGAGAACCTATACAATACATAATAGGCAAACAAGAGTTTATGGGTATCGATTTAATTGTAACCAATGATGTTCTTATTCCTCAACCAGATACAGAGATATTAGTAGAGGAGACTATAAAAGTTGCCAAACAATATGATAAACCCAAAATATTAGATTTATGTACTGGAAGCGGAGCGATAGCCATTGCCATTAAAAAATATATACCGGAAGCGGAGATTGTTGCATCAGACCTAAGTTCAAAGGCACTAAGAATTGCAAATAATAATGATAGAACAAAAAAGATTAGATTTATATTATCAGATTTATTTGAGAATATAAATGAAAAATTTGATATCATAGTATCAAATCCACCATATATAAAAACAGAAGAGATTAAAACCTTAAGCAAGGAGGTACAAAATGAACCATTAATGGCACTGGATGGTGGACAAGATGGATTATATTTTTATGAAAAAATAATAAAACAAGCCAATAGTTATTTAAATCAAAATAGTTATCTGTGTTTAGAAATAGGTGAAAATCAGAAAAACGAAATAATAAAAAAAATTCAGTACAATGGAAAATATACAAATATACAAACTTATAAAGATTTAGGAGGAAATGACAGAGTAATAACTTGCAAAAAATCTTGAAAAAATTGTGAAAAAACTTGTATAAATTGAAGATATATGATATAAATTAATGTATGAAAATGTTTTTGCATATTTTGTATATTCTAAAAGTGAAAAGTAAAGGAGAAAAACTTTATGGAAAATAATGTGGATAGCAATCAAAAAACTATTTTAATAGTAGAAGATGAACCACCAATTGTAGATATTTTGGTATATAATCTAAAGAAGGAAGGTTATAACACTTTAGAAGCTTATGATGGTGTAACAGCAGTAGAAATGGCATTAAATTACAAACCAGACTTGATTCTATTGGATATTATGCTTCCCAAAATAGATGGACTAACAGTATGCAAAAAAATAAGAACTAAATATAATATGCCTATATTAATGCTAACAGCTAAAAATGAGGAAATTGATAAAATATTAGGATTAGAATTAGGAGCAGATGATTATATTACAAAACCTTTTAGCGTGCGTGAATTAATGGCTAGAATTAAGGCTAATTTACGTAAAACTGAACCTAAATTAGAATATTCACTTCCTGAGATACCAGACAATAAACTTATAAACAATGACAGAAAAATTACCATAGGAAGTTTAGAATTAAATTTGGAAAAGATTGAAGTTAAAGTAGATGGAAGAGATATAGATGTTACATTAAAAGAATTTGAATTCTTAAAATACTTAGCATTAAAAGAAGGACAAGCAGTAACAAGAGAAGAATTACTAAAAAATGTATGGGAATATGATTATATTGGAGATGAAAGAACAGTTGATGTATTAGTAAGAAGGTTAAGAAAGAAAATGAATGACGATATAGCAGAACCTAGGATACTTGCAACAAAAAGAGGAATAGGTTATTACTTAAAACCAGAAAAACTTAATGAAAACTCAGGAAAGGACAACTAAAATGTTTAAGAGTATACAGGTAAAGATAATACTTATAATAATGATATTAGCTATTTTAATGTTTTCAGGATATGGCATATTTACAATACAGACAATGAGAAGAATAGAATTACAAGAGAAAATAACAAACCAAAACATAATAATCTTTTCGATAATATTAGGCTCTTTTATAATAATTTCTGCTGTAGTAATGTGGTTTACATCAAGAATAATAACAAGACCAATATATAAACTAATTAAAAGTGCCGAAAAGATTGCAGAAGGAGAGGATGTAAAAGATTCTATAAAATTTGAAAATTCAAAAAGGAATACTGAAATTGATAGCCTTATAAAAGCATTTGACGCAATGACAGATGGACTAAATGAAAATTTAAATAAAGTAACAAGACAAAAGAAACAAATAGAAACAATTTTACAACATATGACAGATGGAATAATAGCATGTGACTTAGAAGGAAATATAATTCACATTAATTCTGCTGCAATCAATTTATTGGAAATAGCAAATACAGACAAAAACTTTAATGAAATATTTAAAAACATTGATTTAGATATTAATTTAGAAAAAATAATATACTTAGAAAATTGGACAACATCAGAAAAAAGGATAAGCATTAATGATAAATATCTAAAAATATTTTTTGCTTCTTTTAAAGATGAATTAGATAGACCTGCAGGAGTAATAGTATTAATACAAGATATTACGGAGCATGTAAGACTCGATAATATGAGAAAAGAATTTATCGCAGATGTTTCTCATGAGCTAAAAACGCCATTGACTTCAATAATGGGATATGGAGAAACGCTTGCAAATTCTGAATATGATCCAGTGCTACAAGAAAAATTTCTAAAGGTAATAAATACAGAAGCAATTAGAATGACAAGACTTGTAAATGATTTATTAACACTATCAAAATACGATAATGAACAGGTTAAATGGGAAAAGGTAGAATTTAATTTAGGAAACTTGGTTAAATCATGTTTAGATAATTTACAAATTGAAGCAGATAGAAAAAAACAAAAAATCGAATGCTTTGTAACAGCTAACGTACCTACAATCTGTGCGGATAAAGATGGAATAGAAAGAGTAGTTTTAAATGTTCTATCAAATAGCATCAAATATACAGAAGAAGGTGGAACAATAAAGATATATGTAGGTTTTGTGTATAATGATGCATACATTAAAATAATAGATAATGGAATAGGAATTCCAGAAAAAGACCTGAACAGAATATTTGAAAGATTCTATAGAGTAGATAAAGCACGTACCAGAAAAATGGGTGGTACAGGATTAGGATTATCTATTGCGAAAGAAATCCTTGATAAAAACAATGGTAGAATTGATATTAAAAGTAAGGTTGGAAAAGGAACAGAAGTTGTTATAACAATACCAACTATATTGAAAAATGAAACTTAAGAAAGGAAGACATAAATGAATCCAAAATTAAAAAATACGTTAGAATGGACGTATTGCATAGTTATTGCTATAATTATTGCATTAGCAGTAAAATATTTTATAGGAACACCTACTGTGGTAAAACAAAAATCAATGGATACGACCTTAAAAGAAGGTCAAAGACTTTGGTTAAATAGATGGACAAGAACTACCAAAGGAGAATATAAAGTAGGGGATATTATTACTTTTGAAGCACCAAGTGTAACATACCCATCACTTGAAAATATAGATTTTGATAATCCAGTTGCAAAATATGACTATAACCCTAAAGGATTAATTGGCAAATTTATATATTATATTCTTGAAACAAATAAAACAAGTTACATTAAGAGAATTATAGGTGTTGCTGGTGACCATATAAAAATTGAAGATGGTAAGGTATATAGGAATGGTGAACAACTAGACGAACCATATTTACAGGAAAATATAAGAACAGAAAGTAAGATATATTCTGATATTATTGTACCTGAAAATTGTGTCTTTGCAATGGGAGACAATAGAGAAAACAGCACCGATTGTAGAGATTTTGGATGTATACCAATAAGAAAGATTGAAAGCAAAGTTGCATTTAGATTTTGGCCACTAAATAAATTTGGAAAGATAAAGTAAAATGTTTAATGATATAATAGGAAACGATGAAAATAAAAAAAAATTAGAATATATTGTTAAAAACAACAATATATCTCATAGCTATATATTTTCAGGCATATCTGGAATTGGAAAGTTTATGTTTGCAAAAGAATTTGCAAAGGCAATTTTATGTCTAGATAATGAAAAAAAACCTTGTAATAATTGTAGAGCATGTAAAAGTTTTGAAAATAATAACAATCCAGATATAATAATCATAGATGAACAGGATGAGAGCATAAAAACAGAGCAAATAAAAGAACTTGTAAAAAATGTTCTTGAAAAACCTATACAAGGAGAAAAAAAAATATATATTATTAATAATTCAGAGAATATGACAAGAGAAGCTCAAAACAGCTTACTAAAAACACTAGAGGAACCTCCTGAATATGTAATAGTTATTCTTATAACAAGTAATGAGAATTTATTACTAAATACCATTAAATCAAGATGTATTAAATTTCAATTTCAAAATCTATCAGATGAGGAAATAAAACAGTATTTTAGAATGGCAAATCAAGTAATTGATGATAGTATAATTAAAATATTTGGTGGAAGTATTGAAAAAGCATTAAAACTTAAGGATAACTTAGATACATACAAAAACATAAAAAATATATTTAAAAATATAGAAAATTTAAGCGGATTACAAATTTTAAATTTAAAAGAAACAATTTTTAAAGATAAGGATGAAATATTTTCCATTTTAGATTACATAAATACAATATTTTTTGATAAAATACTAGAGAACATTAAAACCGCTAATAAATATCAAAAATGTATAGAAATTATTGAAGAATCAAAATTAAGATTAAAAAGAAATAGTAATTATGATATGACAATAGATAATTTATTATTGACATTAGAGAGGAGTTTAAAGAAAAATGGCTAATATAATAGGAGTTCGATTCAAAAAGGCTGGAAAAATATACTTCTTTGACCCAGCAGGAAATCAAGTATCAAGGGGTGAACATGTAATAGTTGAAACCTCGATGGGGATGGAATATGGTGAAGTAGTTATATCAAACAGACAATTACCTCAAGAAAAAATAGTTGCTCCATTAAAAAAAATTATAAGAGTAGCAAACCGTCAAGATGCAAGACAAAATGAAGAAAACAAAAAGCAGGAGAAAGAAGCATTTAAATTATGTGAAAAGAAAATTAAAGAACATAACTTGCCAATGAAACTAATGGATGTAGAATTTAAATTTGATAAAAGTAAGATTTTATTTTTCTTTACAGCTGAAGGCAGAATTGACTTTAGAGAGTTAGTAAAAGATTTAGCTGCGATTTATAAAACGAGAATTGAATTAAGACAAATAGGAGTAAGAGATGAAGTAAAAAGACTTGGTGGAAATGGAGTGTGTGGTAGAGAATTATGTTGCTGTTCTTTCCTTGGAAATTTTGAGACAGTATCAATTAAAATGGCAAAAGAACAAAACGTCTCATTAAACCCTTCAAAAATTTCAGGTAATTGTGGAAGATTAATGTGCTGTTTGCAATATGAACAAAATGTATATGAAGAAAAGTTAAAAAAGTTACCTAAGATTGGAGCAATAGTAAAAACTGAAGATGGTCAAGGCGAAGTTTGTGGATTAGAAACGCTAAAAGAAATAGTAAAAGTAAAATTTAAAGATGGTGATGAAACGTTCTTTAAAAAATATAATACAAAGGATATAAAAATAATTAAAAATATTGAAAAAGAGGAAGAAAATATTAATAAAGAAGATTTAGAAGAACTAAAGAAAATGGAGGAATTAGACAAGAAAGACCAGAAAAATTCAAAGAATTGATTTCAACAAAAGTAATACTTTTGATAAATATATAAAAAAGGAGGGAACTAAAATGGCATATAAAATAACAGATAAATGTATAAGCTGTGGTGCTTGTGCAGCAGAATGTCCAGTAGGATGCATATCACAAGGGGACACTACATATGTTATAGACAAAAATTCTTGTATAGGATGTGGAACTTGTGCAGGTGTATGCCCTGTAAGTGCACCAGAAGAGGCTGAATAAGATAACAAAATAAAAGTCTTAATGGCAGGCAGTTTAGAACAGTCTGCCATTAAAAATGCATTCTAAAAAATTAAAGATTTGTAGATTTTTAATATTTTTTTAATAAAAAAACAATATTATATATAATATAAACATCAAAGATAGTACCTAAAATATCACCCCAAATTTTTAGAATAAAAGATTCGTATTTTAATCTTTTATTCTATTTTTTTGTTAAATTTTTATGATTATTTAAAGAAATTCAGACAATTTACAAAATTGTAAAAATAATTTTAAAAAACTATTGAAAAAAAGAAAAATATATAATAGAATATAAACAGTTTAACATTTCTGTTGAAATTTGGATATATTATAGTAATAAATGCAACGTATAATAATTTGTACTGTACGGAGAAAGGAATGACTAATAAATGAGAAAATATTTTGGAACAGACGGAATTAGAAGAATTGCAAATACAGAACTTACACCAGAATTAGTATATAAAGTAGCAAAGGCAGGAGCATATGTTTTATCTAAAAACTTAAACCATGTACCTACTATATTAATAGGTAGAGATACCAGACTTTCTGGAACATTAATAGAAAGTGCTATGACGGCAGGTTTTTTAAGTTATGGCGCAAAAGTAAAATTATTAGGAGTTATTCCAACACCAGGAGTTGCATATCTAACTAAAAAGCTAAAAGCAGATGCAAGTGTTGTAATATCTGCATCACATAATACGTATGAATTTAATGGCATAAAATATTTCAGCAACAAGGGGATGAAGATACCAGATGAAGTAGAAGAGCAAATAGAAGAAATTCTTGAAGCTGGAAATTTTGATGAATTAACTGCACATTCAAGTAAAATAGGCACTTCAGAATATAGAGAAGACCTAGTTGATGAATACATATATTTCTTAAGAAAAACATTTGAAGAAAATATAGAAAAGAATCTAAAATCTGATTTTTCTGTAGCAATAGATGTAGCAAATGGAGCAACATATAAAGTTGCAGAAAAAGTGTTTACAAAGCTAGGAATTAATTTTGAAATTATTAACAACAATCCAGATGGCATAAATATCAATGAAAATTGTGGCTCAACACATCTAGAAAATTTGAAAAAATTTGTAGTAAACCACAAAATGAGTCTAGGAATTGCTTATGATGGAGATGGCGACAGATGTCTAGCTGTTGATGAAGAGGGCAACGAAATTGATGGTGATACATTGCTTGCAATATTTGGGGAATACTTAAAGAAGAAAAACAAATTAAAAAATAATACTATAGTTTCCACAATAATGAGTAACCTAGGATTAAATAAATTTGCAAAAGAACAAGATTTAGATTTAAAACAAACAAAAGTTGGAGATAGATATGTATTAGAGGAAATGCTAAAAAATGACTATAACCTTGGAGGAGAACAATCAGGTCATATAATATTACTAGATTACAATCCTACAGGAGATGGAATTTTAACATCATTAATGCTAATACAAATATTATTAGAGGAGAACATAAAGATATCAAAGCTATGTAAAATAATAAACAAATATCCTCAAGTGTTAATAAATGTAAAAGTAAATAATGATAAAAAACCTCTTTACAAAGAAGATACAGAAATACAAGAAGAAATAAAAAATCTTGAGGCCGAACTTCAAGATAATGGTAGAGTTATAATAAGACCTTCTGGAACAGAACCACTTATTAGAGTTATGATTGAAGGTCAAAATCAAAAAATGATTGAAGAAAAAGCCACAAAATTAGCAAATTTAATTAAATTAAAATTAAATTAATTTTAGGGTGATACCCACAAAAGAAAAGGAGGGAAGAGTATGTTTGTTTTTAATATATCTGAGCCAATTACACTATTGCTACTTACACTTGCAACAGTATTATTGATTTTTTTAGGTAAAGAGGTAAAAAAGACATATGTTCCAGCATTTGCTTTATTTGCTTACTTGATCCTTGTAGCAGTACACAGTATACAATTAGCAAACTTAACAGAAGACCTATATGAAATATACTATCATACACTAATTAACTGTATTGCAATTGACTGTGTAATGATATTTATATCATTCTTTGCATACCTTTGGGTAGACGATATAGCAAGCAAATTCTACAAGAAGAAAAGTATTGATAACAGTCTGGACTGGTTTTGGAAAAAAGTTTAAAGCAAAAGAGTGGGACAAGCATATTGTTCCACTTTGATTTAGTAAAAAGATATAAGGATTGATAAAGATGGACAAACAAGTAATTATAATTAATGGTACCGGAGGTTCTGGTAAAGATACTTTTGTAGAATATTGTTCAGAATTTGCAAAAGTAACAAATATATCATCAGTAGATAAAGTAAAAGAAGCTGCAAAAATTCTAGTAGGTTGGAATGGAGAAAAAGATGAAAAAAGCAGAAAACTATTAGTAGACTTAAAGAAAATAAGTATCGATTATAATGATGCACCCTTCAAATATATACAAAAAAAATATAAAGAATTTATTATGAGCAATTCAAAATATTTATTTATACATATAAGAGAAATAGACGAAATAAAAAAGATAAAAGAAGCTTTAAATGCTAAAACATTATTAATAATAAATCCACGAGTAGAGCTAATTAAAAGTAATACATCAGATGGAAATGTATATAACTATAAATATGACTATATAATAGAAAACAATGGAACTTTGAAGGATTTAGAGCAAAAGGCAAAGGATTTTGTATTATGAAGAAAGAGAAAATAGGATTTTTTGGTGGTTGCTTTAATCCACCAACCAATATACATATTAGTCTTGCAAAAAATCTAATTGAAAGTGGAATTGTAGACAAAGTAATTTTTGTTCCAGTAGGCAATTACTACAAAAAGCAAAACCTAGTACCAGCAATACATAGATATAATATGCTAACAATTGCTTGCAAAGGGCAAAAAGCTTTAGGTGTTGAAGATATTGCTTGTATGCATACTAATACACTATATGCAGTTGACACTTTTAAGTTAATATATGATAAATATGATAAAATTGCTAATATATTTTTCATAATGGGCTCAGACAATTTCAAAAAGATGCCAAGTTGGAAAGAGTATAATCAAATTATAAAAAAATACAAATTCATTGTGATTCAAAGATTTAAAACAGATAAAAATATAAAATTAGATAATTTAGTATATTATATGCCAGAAAAGATGCAAAGTATAAGCTCTACACAAATTAGAAAAATGATACAAGAACATCAAAATGTTGATAAATGGTTATGCAAAGAAACAATAAAATATATAGTTGAAAATGGAATATATATTTAGGCTAAGAACAAGATATTTTCCAAAATATCTTGATTTTTTTATGCAAAAGAATATATAATATATATGTTAAAAACTATGAAGAGGAGATTTAAATAGTTGGAAGATATAGAAGAAATATTAAAACAAGCCAATGAATGTTTAAACTGCAAAAAACCAATGTGTAGAACAGGTTGCCCAATAGCAACAAATATTCCAGAGTTTATTAATCAAATAAAACAAAAAAAATTTCATCAGGCATATAGCATATTACAAGAAAATAATTTGATGAGTGAAATTTGTAGTAAAGTATGCCCAACAGAAGAACAATGTATGAGTAAATGCGTAAAAGGTATAAAAGGAAACGCTGTACAAATAAGTAATTTAGAAAACTTTACAGATAATTGGGCTAAACAAAATAATATAGATTATATAATTAACATTGAAAATATTTCAAATAAGAAAATTGCTATTATTGGCTCAGGACCAGCAGGGTTGACCTGTGCTATTCATTTAAGAAAATCAGGTTGCAATGTAACTATATTTGAAAAAGAGGATATATGTGGTGGAATACTACATTATGGAATACCTGACTTTAGATTATCTAAAACAACGGTAGATGAATTAATAAAAAAAATTAAAAGTATTGGTATAACTATTAAAACAGGTATCGAACTTGGAAAAAACATAACAATTGAAGATTTAAAAAAACAAGGATATGATGATATTTTCTTGGGACTAGGAGCCCAAAAGCAAACGAAATATGAACTAACACAAGAAAAAGCAAAAAATATATATGATGCTGATACTTTTTTAAAAGATTATAACAAAGGTAAATTTGTTAAAAATCTAGGAATTACAATTGTAATTGGCGGAGGAAATGTTGCAACAGATGTAGCAAGAGTAGCTATTAGAATGGGAGCAACAGAGGTATACATATTATATAGAAGAAATTTGAAATCAATGCCAGCAAGGAAGGTAGAAATTGAAGATGCAATAAACGATGGAGTTCAAATAATAGAAAATACAAAAGTCATTAATGCAAATATAAAAAATGGTAAAATAACTGAAGTTGAGTGTATAAAAACTAGAAATGAAGACAAAAAAGTAATTGATATAGAAGGCTCTAATTTTATAATGAAGGCAAATACAATTATATTTGCAATTGGCTCTAAAGCAGATGAAAATTTACTAAATAGTATGGGAATAAAAACAGAAAATGGTTTATGTATTGTTGATGAAAATTATAGAACAAACATCCCAAATGTATATGCAGGAGGAGATTTGGTAGAGGCAAAATCGTCAGTATGTAGAGCAATTGCGACAGGAAAGAAGGCCGCAATGTCAATGCTTAAGGAAGGGAAGTGATATGTAATGTCAAAACCTATGATAGCAATTATAGGAAAACCAAATGTAGGTAAATCAACATTTTTTAATTATATAGTTGGAAAAAGGTTATCTATTGTGGAAGACACTCCAGGTGTTACAAGAGATAGAATATACGCAGATAGCAATTGGCGTGGAAGAAAATTTACATTAATTGATACAGGAGGAATAGAACCTGAATTAGAAGATGAAATACACATAGGTATGCGTGAACAAGCTAATATTGCAATTAATATTTCTGATGTAATAATTTTTATAACAGACTTAAAACAAGGCATTACAGCAGCAGATCTAGAAATTGCGACAATGCTTAGAAAATCAAAAAAACCAATTGTTTTAGTATGCAATAAAGCAGATAACTTTGGAGAAACAGACCCAGCATTATATGAATTTTATAACCTAGGAATAGGAGAACCACATCCAGTATCCTCAACAAATGCTCTAGGAATTGGAGATGTTTTAGATGCTGTTTATGAGTATTTCCCTGAAAAAAAAGAAGACGAAGAAGATAATGAAATAATAAATGTTGCAATTATAGGAAAACCAAATGTTGGAAAATCTTCTTTAGTTAATAAAATTCTGGGAGAAAATAGAGTAATAGTAAGCAATGTTGCAGGAACTACTAGAGATGCAATAGATTCATACTTTGAAAATGACACTGGAAAATATAACTTTATAGATACTGCTGGAATAAGAAGAAAGAGTAAAGTAAATGAAAACATAGAAAAATATAGTATTATGCGTTCAATATTAGCAGTAGAAAGAGCAGATGTATGTTTAGTTTTAATAGATGCAACAGAGGGCGTAACAGAGCAAGACGCAAAAATCGCAGGAGAAGCACACGAAGCAGGAAAAGGTGTTATACTAGTTGTTAATAAATGGGATGAATATGAAAAGGAAACCGGAACACTAGAAAAATATAAAAAAGAAGTGTATAATAAACTAAGTTATTTAACTTATGCACCAATAATATTTATTTCAGCAAAAACTGGACAAAGAGTAGATAAATTATTTAACTTGATAAAAAAGGTGGCAAATAATAATGCAATGAGAATACCAACAGCAACATTAAATCAAGTAATAAATGAAGCAATAGCAGTTGTTCAACCACCAACAGACAAAGGAAAAAGATTAAAAATATTATATGCAACACAAGCACAAACAAAGCCACCAACGTTTGTAATATTTGTAAACAATAAAGAACTTTTTCATTTTTCATATGAAAGATATTTGGTAAATCAAATTAGAAGGAATTTTGATTTAGAAGGAACACCAGTTAGAATAATTTCAAGAGAAAAAGGAGAAAAGGAAATATAATTTATTAGATTAATTTTAAGGAGGGAAAAGATATGTCAGCAGTATATATATTAGTAGCATTAGTAGCATATTTAATAGGAAGTATAAATTTTGCAATAATCTTTAGTAAAAAATTTGCAGGGTTTGATTTAAGGGAAAGAGGAAGTAAAAATGCAGGAACGACAAATGTACTAAGGACAGTAGGAAAAAAAGCAGCCATTTTAACATTGATTTGTGACATGCTAAAGGGTGTTGTTTCAGTTTTATTGGCAATGCTTGTAGCCAAAATTTGGACTGAGACAGATTTAGAAATTCTAAAATACTTGGCAGGTCTTATGGCTATAATAGGTCACACATATCCAATATACTATGGATTTAAAGGTGGAAAGGGTGTTGCAACTTCACTTGGAGTATTATTAATAGTAAACCCACAAATTGGTCTAATATGCTTAGTGTTTGCACTAACTATTATGGCATTTACAAGATGGGTATCTTTAGGGTCAATTTTAGCAGCAATACTATTTCCTATCTTAACAATATTTATGGTTGATAATATGGGCGCAAAAATTATAAGTATACTAATAGGAGCTCTTGTAGTATTTAATCACAGAACAAATATTTCAAGGCTAAAAAATGGAACAGAGAATAAATTATCACTTAAAAAATAGGAAAGGAAAAATTTGTATATGAAAAATATTTCAATAATTGGTAGTGGGAGTTGGGGAACAGCTCTTGGAATACATTTAGCTCATTTAGGGAACAATGTGAAAATGTGGTCATATTCTAAAGAAGAAGCAGACTTAATAAATAATGAAAAAAAATGCAAATTTCTACCTCTAGCAACAATTCCAGACGGTGTACTTTGTACAACAGACTTCAAAACAGCCATTGAAGGAACAGAAATGTTACTTATAGTAACACCATCAAAATTTGTAAGAGAAACGATTCAAAAATTCAAACAATATGTTACAAGTCAACAAATTATTATATGCTCAAAAGGATTTGAAGAATCAACGTTATATACTCTAAACGAAGTAGTTGAAGAGGAACTACCAAACTGTAAAATAGGAGGCTTGTCAGGTCCAAGTCATGCTGAAGAAGTGTCTCTTGAAATACCAACTGCACTAGTTATAGCTTCAAAAGATGACAAACTATTAGAAGATGTTCAAAATACTTTTATGAATGAGGCTCTTAGAATTTATACATCATACGACCTAAAAGGAGCAGAACTAGGCGGGGCTTTGAAAAATATAATAGCATTTTGTGCAGGAGCAATAACAGGGCTAAAATTAGGAGATAATACATTTGCAGCATTACTTACAAGAGGACTTTCAGAAATGGCTAAATTAAGTATAAAAATGGGTGGACAACCCAAAACAATATATGGTTTAACAGGACTTGGAGATTTGATAGTAACTTGTATGAGCAATCACAGTAGAAACAGACAAGCAGGAATACTTGTTGGTCAAGGTAAAACTATTGAAGAAGCAAAACAAGAAATAGGAATGACAATAGAAAGTATTGATAATATAAGGACTGCATATAAACTTTCACAGAAGTATGAAGTTGAAATGCCAATCGTAAACGCAGTATATAAAGTTTTGTTTGAAGGATTAGATGCAAAACAAGCAATTTTGGATTTAATGACAAGAAATCCAAAATTTGAAGACTAGAATATTTACAAATCACTTTGGATAGAATATAATAATGATATATAATTAGAAAGGAAGGAATTAATATGGGCTTTTTTAGTGATTTAAGTAGGAAAACAAGTGAAACAACAGGAAAAATAGCAAGGGAAACAAAATTAAAATTAAAAATTAATGAAAACAAAGGTAAAATTACGGATATGTATGAAGAAATAGGAAAGAAGGTATATGAAAAACATATAAGAGAGGAAAACATAGATATAGAAGTAGATTTAGAAGAAGAATGTTCAAAGATAGATGAACTATCTAAAGAAATAGAAGATGCAAGATTAGAAATATTAAAATTAAATCAAAAAAGGTTATGTAGTAAATGTGGAGCAGAAATAGAAAGAGGAGCAGTCTTCTGCCCAAAATGTGGAGAAAAACAAGAGCAAGAAACTGATGTTAAAAAAGAGGCATTGGAAAAGTTAGAAAACGGAGAGGTGGCTCCTGGAAAAGAAGAAGTTGCAGAAGATGTAAAAAAGGACTTAAAGGAAGAAATAAAAGACGATAATGAAAATAAAGAAGAGTAACAAATACTTAATATGGGTACCTTTCAAAAAGGTACCTTATTATTTTATCTGCGTTAAAATCAGTCACATTTATAAAGAAACCTTCATCCAAACTAACCCACATATTAATATTAAAAGTCTCATTATTATCAATAAAAACTCCAATAATATCAGTACTCTCAATAGGGTTATTAAAGCAATGTTCCCAAAGTAAATCATTATCTAACGGTATATTATCATTATAAAACTCATTTAAGAACTTTTGTATTTCATTTTTTTTATTACTATATAGCTTGATTATAACACCCATATCAAAATCCTTTCATATAAAATATTATTTGTGTACAGCATTTAAGTTATACATAGAATAAGATGTAAGTTTTCGGAAATACTAGATACAGGTGAATTGTTTTGAAGAAAGTTTTAATCATTTTAATATGTATACTCTTTTTAGTTCGGATGTAGTAATTCTACAGAAGATAATAATTATGATAAAGACAAAATTACTGATAAAGTCGAATATTTCGGCTATAAAATAATAGAAATGGTAAATAAATTAAACAACATCTCATTATACAATTATTCAATTATGTATGAAGAAATAAAAACACCACAAAAAGCAAATCAACCAAAAACTTCGCAAAATAACACACAAGAATCTTCTTCAAAATCACAAGAAGGAGAATCGCAATCACAAGAAAAAAATAACGAAGAAAAACAAATAGCCATGACTAATATGCAACCCAACAGTATCTTAAAATCTAACACAGAAGATATAGACTGGGATTTTATGAAGAGCCAAATAGAATTAATAAATGCTTCGTGGAGCGTAATGATGTTAGAGTTATACAAATGTAATGTTTCTAATGACGATATAATATCTACTAGTGATTTAATTAATAAAACAATAATATCCATCAAAAACGAAGATAAGGCAACAACATTAACAAATTTAACAAATTTATATTCATATATACCAAAATTTGTAAATATATTATCTTCTGAAAAACAAAAATTTAATTTGGAAAACACAAAATATCACATACTTGCTACATATTCCTTTATTACACAAGATGACTGGAATAGTAGCATAACAAGCCTTACAGAAGCTGAAAATGCATTTCTAATTATACTAAACGATACTGAATATTCTAAAAACAAAGAATTTAAGATAAATAAGATATATATGTTAATTAAAGATTTGCAAAAAGCGGTACTTTACACTGACAAAGAGCTATTCTTTGTAAAATATAAAAATCTAATAGAAAATTTAAATACATTATAGATTATTTTTAAATAATGTCTAAATCCCACCAGTTTCAAGTAAATGCTTCCTTTAATAGTCTTAATGTATTCAAATTATTGTAAAAATGTACATAAATATGTTATAATAATTATTAAGTGCTATACTTTAGGAGGTTTAAAAATTGAACAAGGAAATAATAGAAAAACAAAAACAATACATAGAAAAAGTAAAAGATTTGTTAAGAGGTAAAGAAAAATATTATAATATACTTACAATGGGGTGCCAACTAAATGAAAATGATTCTGAAAAAATAGCAGGTATGCTAGAAAATATGGGCTATAAATTAGCCAAAGATGATAAAGTTGCCGACATTTATGTACTAAACACTTGCTGTGTTAGGGAAAATGCCGAGGAAAAATTATTTGGAAAAGTTGGAGAACTAAAAAAAATAAAACAAAAAAATAATAGTATAATTGCAGTATGTGGTTGTATGATGCAGGAAAAACATATGCAAGAGAAAATAAAAGAAAGCTATCCATATGTAGACATTATATTTGGAACACACACTCTACATAAATTCCCAGAAGATTTATATGAAGTTATTTTTGAGAAGAACAAGGTAAAAGACATTTTAGACATAGATGGTGAAATATATGAAGGATTGCCAATAAAGAGAAATAGCAATAAATCCGCTTCTGTAACCATTATGTATGGCTGTAACAATTTTTGCTCATATTGTATAGTTCCATATGTAAGAGGAAGAGAGAGAAGCAGAAATCCAGAAGACATAATTAAAGAAATAGAAGAGCTTGCAAGGGAAGGATATAAAGAAGTAACATTACTAGGTCAAAATGTAAACTCATATATGAAAATTGAAAAAGAAGAAGGCAAATCAAATTCTATAACCTCTTTTGCAGATTTGTTACGAGCAGTAAATGAAATCAAGGGAATTGAAGTTATAAAATTTATATCTCCACATCCCAAAGATTTTACAAATGATGTTATACAAGCAATAAAGGAAAGCCCTAAAGTATCTAGATTAATTCATCTGCCTTTACAATCTGGAAGTACACAGATTTTAAAGAAAATGAATAGAAAATATACAAAAGAACAGTATTTAAATCTAGCTAATAAGATAAAAAACGAAATACCAGAAGCCTTATTTTCAACAGACATAATAGTTGGCTTCCCAGGAGAGACAGAAGAGGACTTTGAAAACACTCTAGATGTTGTTAGAAAAGTTAATTTTGAACAAATATTTATGTTTATATATTCAAAACGAAAAGGAACACCTGCAGATAAAATGGAGGAGCAGATTCCAGAAGAAATTAAACACACAAGATTTGATAGGTTAAAAAAATTATTTGAAGAGCAAGTTGAAAGTAACAACAAAAAATACATTGGAACAATACAAAAAATATTAGTAGAAGGTTTCAGTAAAAGCAATTCAAAGATGCTTACAGGAAGAACCAATACTAACAAAGTAGTAAATTTCGAAGGGCATGAAAGCCTTATAGGCCAAGTAATAGAAGTGAAAATAATATCAGAACACAAATGGTATTTAAAAGGGAAAAAATTTTTTTAAAATATTTATAAAATCTATTTACTTTTTTATGTTTATTTGATATAACTATAACATAAATTATGTTTACGAAAGGGAGCAAAAAATGGATAAAGATATTAACAACTTTTTAGAATTTATAGAAGTAGATAAAAAACTATCAAAAAATACTTTAGAATCATATCAAAGAGACATTTATCAATATAAAGAATATTTAAATGAAAATAATGTAAATTATACAAATTTAAAACATGAAGATATAATAAATTATTTAGAATATTTAAATAGTTTAAATAAAAAAGCATCCACAATCTCAAGACATTTGGCATCAATTAGATTGTTTTGTCAATATTTGGTAAAAAATAAAATTGCAAAAGAAGATCCAACAAGAGGTATCCAATCACCAAAAATAGAGAAAAAAGCCCCTAATGTTCTATCTTCACAAGAAGTTTCATTATTACTTGAACAACCACGTGGAGAAGATTTAAAAAGTATACGTGACAAAGCAATGTTAGAAATTGCTTATGCTACAGGAATGAGGGTTACTGAAATTATATCATTAAATATAGATGATATAGATTTAGAAAATTCTTCTGTAATATGTAAAAACGAAAATAAACAAAGAATAATTCCATTGGGAAAAATGTCTTTACAAGCTCTAAAAGAATATATAATAACAGCTAGACCAAACATTATAAAAGATGACAAAGAGCAAGCTCTATTTGTAAATGTAAATGGCAGAAGATTAACTAGGCAAGGCTTTTGGAAAATAATAAAATATTATAAAGAACAAGCCCACATTACTAAAGACATTACACCACACGTATTAAGACACTCATTTGCAACTCACTTATTGCAAAATGGAGCAGATTTAAAGTCAATACAAACAATGCTTGGACATTCAGATATATCTTCAACACAAGTATATATGCAGTTTCAAGATGATAGTATAAAAGATATATATAGAAAAGCTCATCCAAGAGCATAAAACAAGAAATAAATATAAATAAATACAGTATGTTAATTTTAGCATACTGTATTTTTGCGTAGGGGCAACCATTGCTACTCCTTTTTATTATTGTTCCAGAAAGTAAAAAATTTAAAAAACTTTTCAAAAAAGTATTGACAAAGTACGAACAAGCGTTTATAATTTATTTAAACAAGCGAAACAATGTTCGTAGGAGGAATTTATATGAAAATAGTTAATTTAAAGAAATTTATAAGAAGTATATGTTTAATTTTAATAGTAGCTTTTGTATTGTCACTAGTTTGTGCAAAAAGTACATTATCACATAAAGAAATTGAATACAAATTAATATATGTTGCAAAAGGAGATACATTATGGGAAATTGCAAGTGACTTACAGAAAAGTAATGACTATTATAAAACTAAAGACATCAGATATATAATATCAGATATTAAGAATATAAATAATTTGGAATCAAGCAATTTACATATTGATCAAGAATTAATGGTTCCCGTAATTTAAGGCTACTGCAAAAGGAAACAATAATGTATAAAAAACATATTGTTTCCTTTTTATTATATATTAGCTAGAGGATTGTTTTCTACAGCATTTCTAACTCTTTCATCATTTACATGTGTATATATCTCTGTAGTTGAAATACTTTCATGACCTAATAGTTCTTGCAAAGCTCTTATATCAACCTCTCCATATTGATACATAAGTGTTGCAGCAGTATGTCGTAATTTATGAACAGAATACTTGTTTGTATCTAAACCAGCATTTTTAAGTTCCTTTTTTACAATATCCTGTACAGATCTATTACTAATTCTTTCTTTACGTTCACTTAAAAATAATGCATCACGAGAATCGGTTTTAACCCTATCATATGGTCTAATAGATAAATAATCATTAATAACCTTCATACACGCGTTATTTAGGTAAATAGTGCGCTCCTTGTTACCTTTACCAATTACTGTCATCTTACTTTCTGAAAAATCAATATTACTAATATTAATATTAACTAATTCAGACAAACGCATACCACAATTTAAAAACAATGTTATAATTGCATAGTCTCTAACATTATTCCTACTATCTTCACTTTGAGTAGCCTCTAAAAGCTTTTTGCTTTCTTCAAGAGATAAATACTTTGGCATTCTTATACCAAGCTTAGGAGTTTCTAAATCTTGAGCAGGGTTTATTTCTATTAATTTAGCTTTGCTAGAAAGATACTTAAAAAATACTCGAATGCACGAAATCTTCCTTGCACGAGTAGCAGGACTACTTTTTAGCTCTCTTGCCATATATGATATATATCCATGAATATCTTGAAGAGAAACCTTTTTTAGTACAGATATATCCATATCATTTATCTTTATATCTTTAATATCTTTTTCATTACTTAATCCAAATTGTTTTTTTATATACTTTAAAAAGTTTGCTATATCATAATTATACTCTTTAACAGTATTAGGAGATTTGTTAAGAATAGTAATCGTGTAATCTAAAAATGAATTTACAAACTCTGGATTATCTTGTCTGTCTATCATAAATAACACCTCACGTATATTTATACAACATTTTTATAATTTTGAAAATAGTTTTTAGCAAAAAAAATTAATTTGTAGCCCAAAGATTCAGAAAAATAGGTGGAGTAGGGGGAAGAGCCGTATTTCAAGATGTGTACATTTAGAAAAAATAAAAAATTTATAAATAAAAAAGAAAATAGGTATTAAAATATTTTGTGCAATGTTATATAAAAATTTTTTGCAAAAATATTTTAAAAGAAAAAATATAAATTTAATAAAAATAATTTTAAAATTTAATTTTTGAATTTATAAATTAAAATTTTTGAAATTTCAAATTTAAGTTTTAAATTTTGTTTGGTAAAATTTCATATTTTATTACTATAATTATAAATTTGATTAACTGCTGCAAAACCTCAAAAACCTTTAAAATGACGGCTTGCGAGAATCGGTTTTAAGCGTTTTTTATAAATTAGACATATAGTTTGTTGTCTGATATTTCAGCAAAATACTAACAATTCTAGTGTTTAGCAATTTTTAGTAGTAAAATTATACATTTATATAGTAATACCAAAATGTTCAAAAAAACCCAAAATAACGACGCACGAGAATCGATTTTAAGCTGTTTTTAAAATTAAGGCATATAGTTTGTTGTCTGTAAAATACGGCAAATATAGAGAAATAGGCATTTTGGAGATTTTAGAAAAAATTTGAGATCGGATCTGAAATTATAAAAAAATATTAAAGTATAAATTTAAAATTTAAAGATAAAAATTATTGAACATCAAATTATATAAATAAAATATTTAAAGAGCTTAAAATGGATTTTAAGAGGTTAAAATTATAAAGAAATATAAGTTATTGAATAAAACAAAATAATAAATAATATGCAAAGTAAAATAATTAAATAATAAGTAAGTATTAGTGAAGCTAAAAGCTTGAAAGTACTGAGATGACTGGGTAGGACTATAATCATAGTCTATATATTTTACTCCTATCTCTTATTGCGCAAAACTTTGATTTTGTGCAATGTTTTTTATAAAATAAAAATAGTCTACTCTACTATTATTATTCTATAAAAATTTTTAAATTCCTCTTTTTTTGTATAAAATTCCTAACTGCTTTGTATGTATTGTATACTCTACTTTATTATAAAAATTACCAAACCTAAAATATAATTCAGGATTTTTTGTTATTTTGTTATAATGTATAATAAATTTTTTTATATATACAAATTCGTCAAATTTTAAAGAACCTTTTTCATAACAATATTTTTCTAACATTTGACCTTCATAAAATATTCCATATTCACATAAATAAAATTTTGTATCTTTTGTAATATTTGTTTGTTTAATATATATAATATCCCCCCTACTCTATCAATACTAGACAGTATTAATTATAACAGGGTTTACATAAAATGTCAAATGTGGTATAATATTCTAAAGGGGTTGATTATATGTATATAGTAATTATAATAATATTAGTTGGTATAATAACCTATTTAGAAAAGAAAATACAAACAAATAATTCTACTAATGAAGTAATAATAAAAAGTAACAACTATAAAGAAGATTACGAAAAGAAAGAATACTTGCTTACGCCAACAGAATTAAAGTTTTATAAATTGCTTAAAACAATTACAGACGAATTAAACTATACTCTATTCACACAAATAGCATTATATGAGATTGTAAATTGTAAAAATTTTAAGAATTTTAATAAAATAAAAAGTAAAAGTATAGATTTTATTATAACAGAAAAAAACTGTAAAATAAAGTTATGTATTGAACTAGACGACAAAACACATAATACTAATAAAAGAATTGAAAGAGATACTTTTATAAACGATATGTTTAAAGAATTAGATATAAAATTATTAAGAATACCTGTTCAAAATTTTTATAATCTAGAGGAATTAAAACAAAAAATTCAAGAAAATATATAATGAACACTGAACACAATAGGGGGGGTCGTAGTCGCCCCCCTATTTTTTATTGGGGACTACACTTCCCCACCAGCGACGAAAAAAAACAAGTTTTTTTTCTAGTCGCACCCCCTCGGCCGTATTTTACAGACAACAAACCTCTGTATTCCTTAAAAGCAAATAGCCAAATATTTTTTATTACAAGCTATACAAATAATTTTTTTATCTTCTAGGAGATGTATAAAATATTTTATGTAAAGAGTTTTTCTCTAAAGAATATTTAATACATCTCCTCTACTATTATAAATTTACTATAATTTTGTACAATTGCGAAAACAGCATAAAGAAGCAACTCTAAGAAGAATATTCAATTTATATGTTTTCTTCATTGACAAAATATCCGCATTTTATAGTAAAGTTATTTTTTTATTTATAAAAAATTTAAAAATAAAGGAGTATTACTACTCCTCTATTAACTTAATTTTTCTATGTCGCAAATTAAAACTTAATTCTTGTAATAATTCAATATCTCTTAATAAAATATAATTAGATTTTTCTTCAATTTGTTGTTGTAATTCATTTAAATCAAAATCACTATCTTTACTAATAGCTAAAACAAAATCACATTCAAAAGAACATATCATATTTATATATTTTTCTGTAACATCTTTCATATAATTACCTCCACTTTACTTTTTGATTTTGCATAAAATCAATACTTTTTTCTAATTAATAATCTCGCCAGTCGAAAAATTAATCTTTTGTTTTCCACGATGTCGACAAGACTTAATATAGTTCACAATAATAAACGAAGAATTATCGCATAAAAGAGGAAACCAGTCATCAAAATGATAAGAAAAAGAATAATCAATCAAATCTTGAAATTCTATAATACCATTTTCTTTAATAAACTCAAGCATATCTTTAATAATACAGTACCTTTCGCTTGAAGAGGGTTTCAATAATTCTGCTATATCAACACCACCATGAGATTTTATATCAGAAATGCTATATTGAGCCTTGTCTGGATTGTCTAAATGAGCCATATAACGAACTAAAGCTCTAGCATTATGACATCTCGTTGGGATTGGACAGTTTAAAGGTTTTATAAATTCAATTACTTGTTCATAAGATTTTACTCCACCAAATAAAAGTAAAACGTGATAATGAGCTTTTTTAACTTCTCCAGTTGCATTTAAATCTCTGTTGTGCAAAGGGCTTTCAATCCACTCAATGTGAGTATCGTCTAAAATTTCACGCCAATTTTCGGGTGCACTTTCTGGATATATTACTATTGTCCAATTTCTCGTACGACTTTCTTTCATAAAATACTCCTTTCTTTGCTATTTTAAATTTATAAAAGGGATTTTCCTTAAAATCCAAATAGTTAATTTATAAATTTTATCAAAATTAATTAAAATTATCAAAATAGGTATTGCAATTTTTATTGTTTCAATTCTTACAAAAAAACCTAAAATTGTCAAATTGTTAAAAATTAAGTTTAAAAATGAATTAACACTATTTACAAAAGTTTCTGGCATTGAAGGTAAATTTATCCAATTAAAAACCAAAAAAAGCAAATTTTTTAATAAATTCAATATAGTTTCTAAAATCATTTTGTAATTACCTCCTCAAACTTAGATTTTGCCAAATTAACTAAACCAAAAATTATAAAAGCATCAAGGATAATTAAATAAATATTATGTACTGTATTTAAAACATTGTTTTCTAATAAATCATTAAAATTAAAATTAATAGAATTTATTAATTTTGTATTTGTAACAGGTTCAACAACTTCTGGAATATCAATAATAGGTTCACTTAAATTAATATTTAAAATTCTATTTAAAATTTCAATTAATAATTCAAAAGGATACATTAAAAACCCAAATCTTTCAGAAAACCAATTTTTTAAATCATTAAAAAAATTACTAAAAAACTCATCTCCAGGAATAAATAAATTTTTTAAACCTTGCAATAATAAATTTACTAACTTGTAAGCAAAAAAATTTTCAGAAAGAGGGTTAATATAACTTAAAACTTCTTTTATTGTTGCTAAAATACCTTTTCGTGTTTCTTCTTCAGCTTGACTACGTTCAAATTCAGCTTTTGCTTGCTGTTTTTGTTCTTCGGTTAAATTGTTTAAAATATTACGTATAATATTAAAATTTGAAGTTATATTATTATTAATTTTATCAGTATCACTTTCAACTATTGAACTAGAATTATATATAACAGAACGTTTTGAATAAGAATAACTATCAGCACCAGTTTTCCAATACTGCAAAACAAAATCAACTTCATAACCTACATTTAAAGAAGATTTAAAAACACTAACGGGAATTTCAAAATAATCTCCGTTTACACCTCCAGAATTGTAAAAAGGACTATTACTATCTAAATCAGTAATATAAACGATAGAAGCATTATTAGAGCCTAATTGATTTGTAGAAATGAAAAAATTAAGTTCGTCATAATCAATAGTACCACTATCGATAGTAAGAAATTCAATATTTAAAGTAGCTAAATTATTATCAGTGTCTAAAATATAAGGCTCAATAGCACTTTCAAGAGAATTAGCAACAAAAAAAACGGTAGTTCTATCATTACAATAAACATTAATTGTTGAATAAATAATAGGTCTATTTTTAGAAATAACTGCCATATTGTTCCCAGCATAATACGTAAAAGTGTCATTTATACCTTTTCTAACATAATATGTATCCCAACGACTAGAAACGCCGTCAACTAAACAAAAAACTCTATCTTGACTATCGTTCACATAAAATAAATAATTATTACCTGACAAAAAAGGAGTGCAAATCTCTATCCAGCCATTAGAGTTTTCATAATCAATAAAATATGGTCTATTTCCTAAAGTAGAAAAATCAAAGTCAGGTATTTGATAAGTTTTATTATCAATAGTCGTAATATTAGTAACAGCTAAAACGTTTGATTTTAATAAAAATAAAAAAAGTAAAATTATTATTGTTATAAGTATTTTTTTAAAAATTTTCATTTAACTTCTCCTCTCTAAAGAATTATTTAAAAAAATATAAACAAAAATTAAACTAACTAAAAAAACTAAAACTTGCAAATATAATAAAATTGAATTTTGAATACTTATAATTGAATTTGTATTATTAATTAAAGAATGAAAATAACTATCATAATACATTTAAATACCCCCTTTGAATATTTTAGGAAAAGCAAAAGTTAGAAAAAGTTGTATTAGTCTCTCTGCTAAAAGAAATATTATGCCTAAAGGCAAAGCTTGTTCAATAACTTTTGCGACTAATGAAATAATCTCACTATAATCCATATTTAACAAACTCCTTTCTATAAATTAATGAAAAATTTTTGCGTAAAAAATTAATATAATAAATTTCTTTATCTTTATAATTTAATTTTTTGAATTTTTCTCTATCAAATCTACAAATTTTTTTACGTGTTATCATAAATTTTTAATCTTTTAACTCCTTTCCATTCCTTAGAATAACGTTTCATTTTTGCGTAAGTATCGTAAGAATTGTAAAGTTTTGGAGAATGAAACCATAAGAAATTTTTAACAGTATCAAATTTAAATTTGCCATTTTCTTCATAAGAACTTTCGCCATCAATTAACCTGTTAAATTGAACACATTTAAAAAAATTCTTACAAATAACAACATTTTTTATCTGTTCTCTCAAAGGCTTAGCCATACGCATATAAACTTGAGATGTACCTACAATATGTTTTCTTTGTTTTCTTTGCTGAGAAACCTCAATCATTACTTCAATAGGTACATTTTTGCTTTCTAAAGAATTAAATTCAAGATGTATTTCATCAATAAAGTAAATTACACCATTAAGACCGTTTGTATGCTTAGTTAAGCTTCTTATACCATTATAAGGAATAACTGCAGTATGCCCTGGTAACCCTTCAATTTTTGTATTTGTTACAAGTATTGCTCGTGGATATTCAATACATAATTTTTTCACATATTGAACAGCCGACAAGGTTTTTCCTGAACCTTGAGAACCACAAAAGACCAAAAGTCCTTCAGGATAAAAATATTCTGGGTTTTCTTTTCTAAAACGTCTTTTGTATTTAGCTATATCAATTAAATTTTTAGGATTTAAAGAGCCTCTCAATAAATCAATATCCATTTACAACACCTCTTATAATTGCTAAAATAATTAGACATAATAAAAAAAATTTTAATGTAGAATTTATATCACGAAAAATTCTTCTAATCTTATAAGAAAAAAATTTTAAAAAACTTTTTAAAAATCTTTTAATTAAATAAATATTCATAAATACTCCTTAATTTTTAAATTTTTTATAAAAAAAGGGGCTTTATGCCCCATTAATTAAACAGAAATCTTGCCTTTTGTAACGGCTTTTTTAAATATGCTAATAAGTTTTCTAACACCAAACCACATTAAAACGAAAGTCATACCTACGCCAATCATACCAGCTAAAACAGCAACTATTTGAGTAGGTGTTATAGAAGATGTTAATGCAGTTTTTAAAGGCTCTAAAGTAGTAGTCATAGTTTCCACAACAGTTTCCCCCTCTCCCATCAAAATCACTCCTTTCAAAAGTGTATATATTACTAATTAGTAACTATAAATAATAACGAACTTTGTCCCCAAAAATAATATAAGGAACAGTAACGATAGACAATAAATCATTTTCGTTTATAAATTGATTATATTTATCAAAATCTACGAAAATATCAACATTAGTAGAATAAACACAATTACCATCTTTTGTTGGTGTTGGGTATGTTATAAAACTTAAAACATAATATTTTTTTTCTTTTTTACTTACCCCTTCACGATAACCAACAAAAACTAAATCATTTGACATTAAACTTCCTCCTTTAATAATTATTGAGTAAAAAAAACAGTAGTTTGAATAAACTACTGTTATCTAGTATTATTATATAAATATTGCCTAAATCTTTGATTTTGTGCAATGTTTTATTGTAAACAAGTAGAGAAATTTTGTATTGTTTTCTCCTTTCCCTACTCACTTACAAGTATAACTTCGCTAATCTATTTATTATTTTTTAAAAATATATTTACTCTTTCTAAAAATTCTGCATTTGATTTTGTTGTTACAATTTGTTCCATAATTTGTTCAGTCATTTCTTGTGTATTCATATTTGACATTGTCTTTCTTAAAGCAAATATTGTTTCTAATTCTTCTTTTGAAAGTAGTAATTCTTCCTTTCTTGTTCCAGACTTATTTATGTCAATTGCTGGGAATATACGTTTTTCTGATAAAGCTCTATCTAGGTGAACCTCCATATTACCTGTTCCTTTAAACTCTTCAAATATAACATCATCCATTCTACTTCCTGTTTCTACAAGTGCGGTTGCTAAGATAGTCAAACTTCCTGCATCTTCTGTATTTCTTGCAGCACCAAAAAATCTTTTTGGTTTGTGTAGTGCAGCAGGATCTAAACCTCCTGATAGAGTTCTTCCTGAAGCTGGAACAACAAGGTTATATGCTCTTGCAAGTCTTGTAATACTATCTAAAAGTATTACTACATCTTTGTGTTGCTCTACTAACCTCTTCCCTCTTTCTAACACCATTTCTGCAACTTTTACATGATGCTCTGGTAATTCATCAAAGGTAGAATAAATAACATCCCCCTTTATGGAACGTTTCATATCAGTAACTTCTTCAGGTCGCTCATCAATAAGTAATACTATTAATTCTGCTTCTGGATTATTTGTAGTTATACTATTTGCAATTTTCTTTAGAATAGTCGTTTTACCAGCCTTTGGAGGTGCAACAATCATACCTCTTTGACCTTTACCTATTGGGCACAATAAATCCATTATTCTCATTGTATATTCGTTCTGCATAGTTTCTAATCTGATTCTATCTTTAGGATAGATTGGTATTAAGTCGTCAAAAGAACGTCTCTTCATCGCATTTTCAGGATGTTCACCATTAACTGCTCCTACAAATATTAGTGCTGGGAATTTTTCTCCCTCTTTTGGAGTCCTCTTAATTCCTCTTACTTTGTCACCAGTATCTAATCTGAATCTTTTAATTTGAATTGGAGATACATAAACATCTTTTGCAGTAGGTAAATAGTTATCTCCTCTTAAAAATCCATAACCATCTGGCAAAACCTCTAAAATACCTTCAACAACTTCGTCTCCTTCACTTGTAAGTTTGTATCCTTCTTCAGTTATAACCTCTTTAAATTCACTTTTTACTTCTGTAACAGCTTGTACATTGTTTTCAGACATTTTTTCTTTTAAAATAGATATAAGTTCATCTTTTTTAAATTTTGTGGGGTTTTTTATTCCCTCATCTTTTGCTTTTTCACGTAATTCTATAAGTGTTAATTCTTCTAATTCCATATTATATATCCTCCTTTTATTTGTATTAATATTATCTGGGAATTATTGGAAATAAATTTTTTAGAAATAATTTAAAATTTAAAGGTAGGTAAACACCTTCCCCACCTTTATTTACTAGTATCTATATAAACTCTTTCATTAGGTAAATACATATCTAATTTTTCTCGAGCCGCTTCTTCTATATATTCTTCTGAATTTGTATTATTTTTCTTATTGCATAAAACCTCTTTATATGCAGTCTTTTCAACGATTTGCTCTGAATAATACCTTTGTGCAGTTTTATAAGAATTTATAGTTTTTTGCTGACTTACAAATATATATATTAAATACACAGCTATTATTATAAAGAATAGCTTTTTATATATCTTCTTAATTTTCATTAGTATCTCCTGAAATCCATTACAAATAAATATAGCATAACACTATCTATATTAATATTCTACAAATTCACACAAAATCCTTCTTGCTTTTATAAATTCTATTATTAAAAAACAGTTTTTTAAATTTATTTATAAAAAACGACATTATTTTCTTCATAAGCTTGTAAGCTTTTTTATATAGAAATATAACAGGCTTTATTATTAACTTATTCATTATTTTAAATAAGTATTTTATTGATATAATAATCAAAAAATTAAATGCTTTCTTTGTTATATTAATTATATAGACTGTAACCGTAATAAATATTTTGCTAAAGACTAGTAGGTGTATTGACATTCCAAGGATTATTCCTAATAGTATAAATAGTCTTAATTCTCCATTGTTAAATTTGAATATTGAATATAATAAGATAAGTCCACTAGAAATCCAAAATATTATATCTTGAATATATGTAATAAAATCTGAGGTTTTAAATGCTTTCCTAAGTATTCTAAATACATCAAATAAAATACCAACTATAAGTCCATTTAAGATAAAAATTAAGAAAGCATATGCTTGATTTTGCATTTATAGAACCCCCATTTTATTTAAATATTTTGCCGATAATAGAGCCACCCGACTTCTTGTCTAAATTTTTCTCTGAATAGGACAAATTTATAATTGTTCCTTCAACAATAACTTCGGTCGTGTCAAGACTTAATTTGTTAATTCTTAAATTTTCTCCCTTAACTGTTAATAGTCCAAGATCTGTTTCAAGTATTACAATTTGGTCATCAAAACTAAGCACATCTAAAACACCTGAAATTGTCAGTTTTTCTCTATTTTCCAAAATTACATTTTGAATTGTATTGCTTGTCATTTGTTTCCTTTCATCTATATTCATATACTACTCTCCTCTCTTCATTTTCATATTAATTATATATATTCACGTTTTGACTTTTTAGAACTTGTTTATAGGTATTTTAAGCAATATTTCAAAATGTTTTGAGATATATAGACATCTATAAAAGAGGAAAGTATAAGCAACATTAATATAAAAAGAGAAAAAAATGTATGCCTAATAACTTCAAGTTTAATGTTCTCTTTTCTTCTATCCTGCATAATGGATTTATATAGCTTCATTCCACTAACTGCTAATGCAACAGTACAAGGAATTGCAATAATATTCTTTAATAACATAGTAGATAAAAAAAGAATCATCCCTTTACTAGTGCCTAATATATATATAATTGAAGAAGTAGTAAATCCAAAGCAAAATCCCTTAAAACACACTATAAAATATACTAGAAGCAGTCCAATTACCGTTGAACCTATAAGCCACAATAATACTACAATTAGTATGTTTTTTTCTATAGATTCCTTTAAAATTACTAATTCATTTATTTCTCCGATTCTCTTTTAATGAAGTAATAGAACTAGTTAAATATGTACTTATCTCTGTAACCTGTTCTTCACCTAAATTATTAACAAAAACTATTCCTAATAAGAGCCCAATTACAAAAATAATACTAGCAATAGCATATTCTCTGCTGTTTTTTTGAATATGTGTGCTAATAATACTTCCATACTTTCTAGTATATCTTCTATTAAATTTTTTCATACTTTCCTCCACTCTCTTTAATAGTATGTACAAGATATAAAATATATGAGCATTGAGAAATTTAAAAATTGTATAAATCAAATAAGGAGTGAAGTTTAAGCTCACTTTGTATTTGAGATACAAAAAATCGACTATATAAGTCGATTTTTTGTTGTGGATTTATTTAATTATTTTTTTAAATAAATTTTTTATTTTTTGAAATATCGTATTATAAATTTCCATACTTTTTTATACCATTTAATATTATTTATTTCTATTAAAGCTAATTTCTGCTCTTGTTCAGTACCATCTAAAATATTTTTTTTCTTATTTTTCTTAAAAAGATTATCAGAATTGTATCTTTCTTTCCTTTTTTCTTCTAATTGCATTCTATCGTAATTTTGTTTAGCAATAATTTTTTCTTTTTGTAATTCTGTAGCCCAATAATCTCTAAATAAAATCGCAATAATTGCTTTTGCAGTTTTTGATACATTTTGTTCCTCTAATGTTTTGGTAGTGTCATAGCAAAAAGCATGGTCATTATTTGCATATGCTTTAAACAAATTAATTCTGTTTTTTGGTATTTTATCATAATCTTCTATTGGAATATATTTTAATATTTCTAATACTTCACTATATGCATTTGCATATTCAATATCAACCATATTATAAATCTCCTATACATTTCGTTCATTTTTTTGACTCTTTCTTTGGTTTGTAATTGTTTTTTCTTGTCTTACTTGTTCTTGTTCTATCTCATCTAAGAATGCCGTTTCTTTTTGTTCTTCTAAAGTTTCTTGCCCTAATCTTTGTGTAGAAATAGTTTTACTTCTTTCTAACTTAGAGTATAATCCTGCATACCTTGTCTGAGCTATATCCCTTTGTAAACCTTGTTCATAAGTTTTTTTATTAGTTCTTTCTAAATTATGATCTAATATATCACTTATAGACCAATATGTTATTCCATCTAACTGTATTCCTGTTTCTTCAATAGCTTTTGAAATTTCATCCATTCTCATTGATTTAAACTCTGCTATACTTCCAATAGTAATACCACTTTTACTTATTTTACTATTAATAAGTTCTACCAAATCTTGCTCAGAACGTATTTTCCCGTTTTCATCAAACATAAATCTTTCTGGTAAACACATATCAAATTCTGTTATTTGAGTTCCAATTCCTAATTGTTCTAATCTTTTAAGATCCTCATAACAATATCTAATATCATTTATATTTTGTGTCATCTCAATATGCATCTGAGTACCAATTGTATCAATTAATCCAGGAGATAGTTCGTTAAGTCGAGATAACTGTTCTATTACAGCTTTTCTTCTTTCAGGATTTTCCAAAAACGGTTCATTATATACATATGTTACTTCATCTGGTTTGTTTTCTAATGCATACTGAAAAATGCTAACTAATTCTTCGTTAGAAATTCCATATAATTCTTGCCACATATTTCTGTATGGTTCATCAAAAGAAATTATCTCATTAAACAAATCTACAGAACATATTAATCCTTTTCCATTTATCTTATGCTCCTCATTATATTTTGAAATAAAATCTATAGATTTCTTTACATATTTTTGCAGTTCTCCTAAAACATATTCTTTTGGCTTTCCTATTAAATGTTCTTCCATTGTTTGTTTATCTAATAATGTATGGTATCTTGCATACATTCCATTTTTATAGCAAAAATCTAGACCTCTTTGAGCATAATAAAAATCATATTTTTCCATATTTGGTATATGTTCATCATACATTTTTTTGGTAACATCATAATACCTTCCTGCTCCTATTAGAATAGTATTATGATTAGATAAAATATCATTTAATCCAGATAATTCTTCATAAGTTATGCTTGTCATTTGATCTCTTTCTGTTCCAATAAATCTATGAGCTTTTTCTGTAAAAATATCATAACTTTTAGGGTTCTCTGCTTTTAATTTTTTCTTAATACCTTCATAACCATCATTTTGAAATACTGAAATGTATGCATCTACTTCATCAGCAGTAATTCCCGAATGCTTTAATGCTGATTTCAAAACATTTCTTCTGTTTTTAATACTTTGTTCCATTGATAGTAATGTGCTCTTATATTGTTCGACAAGCATTCTTTTTATAGCCTCAATATCGTTACCATTCCAACTAGTTAAATCTTCTTCAGAAATATTTAACTGAGAACAATTAATTGCAAAATCTTTTAATTCTTCCATATTTTCACATTGAATTATACTTAATAATTCAATAGTTTCTGAATTTAAATAAATTCCATTTATTGGACTCTCTAACTTTAATGAAAATTCTTGCATTTTTTCACCTTCTATTGTTTAATTCAAAAATATTATATCAATAACTTTTAATTTTTACAATAATTTAGAATATTTTTAAGTATACTTTAATATTATTAAACAAATCTTTTATATCCATATCATTTATCATATTTATTAAATATTGAACTTTTTCATTTTCCATTCATTAAACTCCTTATTTTAATTCCATATTATTTTTCTTTTTAATATTAGTATTATTAAGTTCATCTGTTGGTCTAATTTTTCTTGCTACATCATTAACAATTGGATGATTTTAATATTGTTTTTAGGCAACAAAAAAATCAACCAGATTTATTTTCTGATTGATTTTTGTATCTATCTGTTCTTTAGTTCGAACAGATACGTCATTGGTGCGGATGAAGGGACTTGAACCCCCACACCGAAGTACTGGTTCCTAAGACCA
>USJO01000002.1 GCA_900555075.1 uncultured Clostridium sp. | reverse complement strand
TTTCAAAACTTCTATTTTTTATTGGAGCCGCTAGTCAGATTTGAACTGACGACCTACTGATTACAAGTCAGTTGCTCTACCAGCTGAGCTACAGCGGCATATATTTTTTGGTGACCCCGACGGGAATCGAACCCATGTCTCCGCCGTGAAAGGGCGATGTCTTAGCCGCTTGACCACGGGGCCAAATAATTGGTGAGCCATCGCAGACTCGAACTGCGGACAACTTGATTAAAAGTCAAGTGCTCTACCACCTGAGCTAATGGCCCATAATTCTTGTGAATTATAGAAGCAGTCGTTCTGAACAACTGCTTTTCTATAATACTACATTTTTCTCAAGCTGTCAATACTTTTTTTGTTTTTTTTAAAACTTTTTCAGTTGGAGCTTACTTTTTTAATTCACTTTTTTTAAAAAACGTACATTTTAAAAAAGTTTTTTGTTCTTTTTTTTATTATATCCTATCAAATTTTCTCTATATAAATGTCTCTATTGGGGATTTTTCTCTCCTTTTTGAATATACTGTTTAGAGGGAGTTTTTATGGGTAATAAGGGGTTGGATTTTAAACATAAAGAAGTTATTAATATTGTTGATGGTAGAAGACTCGGTTTTGTTCAAGATGTAACTGCTAATTTGGAAACCGGGATAATTACTTCTATTATTGTTCCTGGTACCAATAAGCTTTTTAGTGTGTTTTCTTCTAACGATTTAGTTATCCCTTGGCAAAATATTAAGTGTATTGGTGAGGACGTTATTCTTGTTGAAATTAATAATTAAATGAAGACAGGGTATTAACCCTGTCTATGCATATTTTCATTCCGGAATTTCGCTACTTGTTCCCAAAATTGAATTGTGTTTTCTCCTGGATGGTACTTTAAAGATTTCTCTCTAAGGTCTTTTACTACTCCATCTGAAACCCAATTTTCAATTATTGCTTTAAGTATGGTTCGATTTAATAGTCCCTTTTCAATATAATATTTTTCCGCAAATTTTTCTTTGGGTATGTCGCATCGTGCATATTTCACTACAAATTCAATTGCTTTACTCTTAGGTAACATATAAGTTGCCCTCTTCTTTTTTAAGTATTCGTAGTGATTATGTGAGCGTCCTCTTCCTCCTTTTCCTGCTTTCTGTTCTGAATTGTATTTGGCTTTATTGGCCATGTTATTTGCAATGCTAATTGGGACAATACTTTCGATTATTGCTTTTTCAAGTATCTTGTAAAAGGTTGATTTACTTATACTGTACTCTTTGCAAAAGTATCTATATGAATAATCCCCACTAGTCGCAGCATACTCTGCTGCAATTTTGTATATCATTCTCCGGGAAAAGTCTCTTGCACTATGCTGTTTTTCCGACATCCTGTAGCTCTCCTTTCATGAAAACAAATATAATAAGTTACTTATTTAGTATACCACTTTATCCACATTATGTCAATTTTAGTGTTGCCCAAGTTCTTTATTTATTCTTATGATAACAATCTTTTTACCGTATCACTTATGGTTTTTCCATCTGCTGTTGCACCCATCTTCTCTTTTGATGTTTTCATAACTATTCCCATATCTTTCATTTTTGTTGCACCTGTTTGTCTAATTACATCTTTTACTATTGTTTCAATTTCTTCTATGGATAATTGTTTTGGTAAATATTCTGCTAGAATTTTAATTTCTTCTTTGTTTTGTTTTATCAAATCTTCTCTTCCACTTTTTTCAAAATCTGCTCCTGCCTCTTTTCTTTTCTTAGATTCTTTTGCAATTACTTCAACTATTTGCTCATCCGTTAGTTCTGTTTGTTTATCTTTTTCTACTTGCAAAATAGCTGCTCTTACCATTTGAATTGTATTTTTTCTTATTGTATTTTTATCCTTCATTGCCTCTTTTAAATCATTTAATAACTTCTCTTTAATCATTTTCGTTTCCTCCTCTACAAATTTTATTTTAATATATCACAAATTGGTTTATTTATCAATGTTTCTAATATAAAAATATCAATGAGTACACTCAAATATCTTTAGATAAAAAATCCGAAAAACTCATAAAGTATGTATAAAAAATGAGACTTACTGGAATGTGTGTTCTTACAATTATGTAATAAATATTACATTTCCTATTCAAAGCAAAATGTAGTGTTTTATTTTATTATATAAGCAAAAAAATACCTCAAAATAAGTATTTTTTTATATTTGTCGAGGTGACTACTCTTATATCTTTTCAAAGTGCAGTAATATCAATATATTGAAACTTTGCGACTGCACTTTGACTGCATATATAAATTCCCAAGCATGTTTTAAATTAACAATTTTCAAAACATCTTCTGAAGACATATTATTAATTTTTCCACCTTCTATAATACTTTCTATATCTGCAAAAGTTGTTGCAACACCTTCTAAAATCGCTTGTTTATAAATAGTATCTACTAAATGTCTTTTAGCAAAATCTATGTTTATTTCTACTTTTGGACTAAGTTCCTCATCAATATAATTCAATTGTTTTAATTGTTTTTCAATTTTCTTAATTTCTTTTTTTAATTCTTTTGCTTTAATGCTATTATTCAATATTAAATTATACAAATTATCAGAATATTCTCCAACATATATAGTTAACTGCACTTTTTTAATTAATTTAAAAAGTATTCAATTAATTGTAATTTATCTTTCTTTCCAAATAATTTGTATTATTCAAAAAGCAATTTTGCTCTTACAATTTCTCTTTCCTTTTCCATTATTAAGAAATCAATAACATTACTTTCTACTTTTTTATAAACCCTCAAATTTTGCCCTTCTTTACTTTCATTTATATAGTGAATTTCAAAATCTGTTATTTTATTTTCTTTAATCTTAATGTGTTTAATATAACTGTAATACTACTTAATACCATTGCAAGACTTGCTAACATTGGATTTATGGAAATACCAAATGTTTTAAATAGTCCCATTGCTACTGGTATCATCAAACAATTATAGAAAAAAGCCCAAAATAAATTTTGCTTAATGTTTCTAATTGTTTTTTTACTTATATTTATTAAATTTACTATGCTTTCTAAATTATTTTTGGTTAGAATAATATCTGATGAATCCATTGCTATATCTGTTCCACTATTTACACTTACTCCTATATCAGAATTTGCTATTGCTGGGCTATCATTTATACCATCTCCACACATCATTACAAATTTATTTTTTTGTCTTAGCTCTTTTATCGTGTTTGATTTTTCTTTAGGTAACACATTTGCAATGACCTTTATTATTCCTAATTCGTTTGCTATTTTATTTGCTGTTTCTTTATTATCTCCTGTTAACATAATTGTTTCAATTTTCATATCTGACAGTTTTTTTATTACATCTTTTGCTTCTTTTCTTACAATATCATTTACTCCAATTAGTGCAACAACTTTTTCATCTTGCACAACATAAACAATGCTATTTCCTCTACTTGCCAAATTTCTTTCATCTTGTTCATATTTGTTTTCAATTTTATAACTTTCTAAAATTTTAGAATTTCCAATTATAACCTTTTTGTTATTTACTCTTCCAATAATTCCATATCCTGTAACATTTTCAAATTCTTTAACTTCTAAAATAGGTATTTTATTATCTTCTAAATAATCTACAAAAGCCTTTCCTATTGGATGTGTAGATTTACTTTCTATACTTCCAACTATTTGCAATAATTCATTATTTTCAATATTGCTATAATTTTTTATTTCTGATATTTTTAATTTACCATAAGTTAATGTTCCTGTTTTATCAAATATTACAGTGTTTGTTTTTTGTGCATTTTCAAGTATTTCACTTTTCTTTATCAATATTCCATTTGTTGCACATAAGCCTTCACTTACAATTATTGCAAGTGGAGTAGCTAATCCTAAACTACAAGGACAAGCAACAACTAATATAGTTACAAATGTTGTTATTGCACTTTCAAGACCTTGCCCAATAATTAGATAAACTATAAATGTTAATATTGCTATAGCTATAACTAATGGAACAAAATACCCTGATACTTTATCTGCTATTTTTGCAATTGGTGCTTTAGTATTTGATGCCTCTACAACAAGTCGAACTATTTCTGATACAGTAGACTCTTTTCCAATTCGTTCTGCTTTGTATTCTATATAACCATCATAATTTAAACTACCTGCAATTACATTACTTCCTATTTCTTTTGATATAGGTTTACTTTCTCCTGTTATAAATGATTCATCTAAATGTGCTTTTCCTTCTATAATTGTACCATCTACTGCAATTTTTTCTCCTGCTCGACTTACAACTATATCTCCTTTATGAATTTCATCAAGTGTAACTTCCCTTAATTTTCCATCTATTTTTATTACTGCATTATTAGGTGTTATTTTAACTAATTTTTGTATAGCCTCTTTTGTTTTATCTTTACTTATTCCATCAATATATCTTCCTAATTTTATAAAATATATTACTATTGCTGATGATTCGAAATATAAGTTCATAACCTGATGGTGATTTCCAGAAAAAACTAAATACATATTATATAAGCTATATAAAAAACTTGTAATCACTCCTATACCAACTAATGTATCCATATTAGGCGTTTTATGAATTAAATTTTTATATCCATTTTTTATAATATCAAATCCGTAAATTATAAATGCTATTGTTAATACAAGTAATGTCATCATATAATTTGTAGTATTTGTATGTGGATCAAGAAATGGAATTGTATGCAGATTTATCATATGCCCCATAGATATAAACATTAAAACTATTGCTAGTATTGTAAAAGCAATAAACTTAATTTTTTCTTTTTTACTTTTACGATCTTGCTTTATTTCCTTAAATTCTCCTAGACTTTTAAAACCTGCTTTTTTTATAAATTCTTCTATTTTAGTTTGATTTAACATTTTTTCATCATATTCAATAGTTGCGTTTGCCATTACAAGATTTACTCCTGCCGATATAATTCCATCTTGTTTGTTTAAATATTTTTCTAGTCCATTTGAACAGGCTGAACAAGTCATTCCATCAATAGATAAAATTATTTTCTTCATACCTAATCTTCCTTTACAATTTCATATCCTATATCTTCAAGTGTTTCTATAATAATATTTTCTGATACCTCTTTATTTGTTGTTACAACAACTTTACCTGTATTATGATCTGCTATTACTGATTCTACTCCATCTATGTTTTGAACTGCATTTTTTACCCTATTTTCACATCCTCCACACATCATACCATTTACTTTTAAAACTATTTCTTCCATTTTTATCAGTTCCTTTCCTTAAATTAATTAAATAAAATTTTATCCTTTATTGAATCTTTTAAACAAACTTATTATTTCATCTATTGTATCAACTTTACCATTTTTCAAATCACGAGATATACAATTATATAAATGATTTTCTAAAACTTGATTAGACAAACTTTTCACAGAGTTTTCTATTGCAGATAGTTGAACCAAAACATCGTTACAATATGCATCTTCTCCTATCATCTTTTTTACACCTCTTATTTGTCCTTCGATTCGATTTAATCTATTATTAATTAATTGTTTCTCTTTTTCAGTTCTTTTTGTCTTTTTTTGACAACATTCTTTATTCATTTTTTCACCACCTTAAAGTATTATATACCCAAATGGGTATTTTGTAAATAAGGGGGTATATTGTCAAAAGCATTTATTTTTCTAGCATTATTTAGCCTCTATAAAGATTTAAAATTTTATTATTTTATGATATGAATTTATATAGTATAAAAATTAAGGAGAATTGTAATGAAATTGTATTTAGTGCAACTGGAAGGACTCAAAAAGTGGTAGATGTTATCAGTTCTGTATTTACGGAAGAAAAAGAAAAAATTACTAGTTATCAGTAAGTATATTATCATATTTTATTACATTTTACAACATAAAGAGATTGATATTATGCCTATTGTAAATTGTATTTTACATTCAAATCAAAGTTGTTTTTTCTAGTAATACCAACTGTTTTATTATCTGAAATAAATTTATATGCAGTCAAAATTGAAGAAAATCAATTAATTATAAAATTGACTGCATATTGACTGCATTTACTTAAAGATTTATAGATTTTATGGAAGTTTTAGAAAGGCTGAAAAAGTTTAAATAAATTGTGTGTAATGCAGTAATAGTCAGTATTTGCTCATAAATGCAAAAAAAGAAGAACTCCTAAGAATTCTTCTAAATTTGGTCGGGGCGACACGAATCGAACGTGCGACCTCATGGTCCCAAACCACGCGCTCTACCAACTGAGCCACACCCCGTTTGCTTTTAACAATTAATATAATACCATATATTTTAGTATATTGCAAGTGTTTTTTAAAATTTTTTTTTATTTTTTTAATTTACTTACACATAAAAGTCTAAAATAGTTAAATTTTTCTAGGTGTTTCTTTCTATACTACTCAAAGTATTATTCATTTTCGTTATTCATTATTAATTAATGACTTCTAAATCGCGCACCTGGCGCGCCTGGAGGGATTCGAACCCCCGATCTCAAAGTTCGTAGCCTTGCATTCTATCCAGCTAAACTACAGGCGCTTTAATTACGTTTTTACGCAATTATTATTATACTAGCTTTTACGAACTTTTTCAAGTTTTTTTTTGATATTTGTTAAAGTTATTCAAATCTATCTAAATCTTCTGTCGCTGGTTCTGTTATTAGTTTTCCTGTGTAATCATATCTTGAACCGTGGCAAGGGCAATCCCAAGTTTTTTCTAGGTTGTTCCAGCTAAGCTCACAGCCTAAGTGCTTGCAATATGGTTTTACTACAAATACTTTTCCATTTTTATCTTTATATACTCCTAGTTTTTTATTTTTATATTCTACTACTCCCCCACTATCTTTGTTTAAGTCTTGGAATTTATATTCAGGCATTTTCAATTTGTTTATTCCTAGTGAATATGCTGTTTGTTTTAGCATACTTCCAAATTCTTCGTGATTTTTTAATGGTGCCATCCTTGTTGCTTTATATATTTCATTATATTCATTATCTCTTCCTAATATTCTATCTCTTATGATTTTTGCTGCTATGTGAGAGGTTGTCATTCCCCATTTTTTATATCCTGTTGCAACATATAAATGTGGCATTAAATTTGAAAAGTCTCCTATATATGGTACTTTATCTAGTGAAACACAGTCTTGAGTATTCCATTTATACTTTGTTTTCATTGATGGGTATATCTCTTTTGCATAAGTTTCAAGACTTTTATAACACAGATTTAAATCTTTACTATTGTCTCCTGTTTTGTGTCCTTGTCCTCCAATTATAAGTAGCTCATCATTTATTGATCTAAATGATGCTACTGGTGTCTCTGCTGAAATATACATTCCTTCTGGTATTTTATAGTGTGGTTCTATTGCTATTTCATAAGATCTATCTTGATACATTTTTAAAAAGTATAGTCCAGGAAAACTTTTTATTGGATAGTGTGTTGCCATAACTACATATTTTGCATTTATTATATGCTCATCTGTTTTTATGTTATACGTTTCCCCATTTTTTTCTATATCTTGAACTCTCGAGTTCGTATATATTTCCACATTATTTTGTTCTAATATCTCTACTATTTTATATAGATATTTTAATGGATGGAATTTCGCTTGATTTGGAGCTTTTATTGCCAACTTTATTTTAAATGGCAGATCTATTTTATCTATTAGCTCCACTTCTAATCCTAACCTTTTTAGAGTGTCTGCTTCATCTTTTATTCTTTGAACATACTCATCTGTACAGGTATAAATGTAATTGTCTGTTCTTCGAAATTCACAGTCTATTTGCTCTTTTTTAACAATTTCTTCTATCTCATTTATCGCTTCTTCATTTGATTTTAAGTATTTTTTAGAAAACTCTTCTCCAAAAGTATCTTCTAAATACCTATATATTAAGTTATGTTGGCTTGTTATTTTCGCTGTAGTGTTTTCGGTTACTCCACTACAAATTTCTCCTTTGTCTATTAAACATATTTTTAGTCCTGAATCTAGAAGCATATATGCTGTCATAATTCCTGTTATACCTGCTCCTATTATACATACGTCTGTATTTAATTCTTTTTCTAATTTTAAAAAGCTTGGTCTAGTAGTCGTTTGAACCCAATATGACTCCATTTGAACCACATCCTTTCTGTTACACTTACCTACTCCAAGCTTTTCCATATTTATTTTTTTTATTCATCTACAATTAAAGTTACCATTGCAACAGCATATTCTTGGCAATGTGATATGCTTATATCTGTACTCTTAATTTGATTAAAAGTTATATTTAAAAATTCTATTTTGGGATTTCCGTTTTCATCATTTACAACCTGAACATCTTTCCATGATATCCCAAATTTTTCTGGTAGTAATTGCGATATTGCTTTATATATTGCCTCTTTTGCTGCAAATCTGCCTGCATAGTGGTTATATTTTGCGTTTTTTCTACCTTCGCAATATTCAATTTCTTTTGCAGTATATACTGAGTTTAAAAATTTATCTCCATTTTTTTCTATAGATTTTCTTATTCTATCTATTTCAATTATATCGGTTCCACATAATATGCGCATCTTTTTCTCCTTGTTTTGTCCCAAGTGGGTACTGCCCCTAATTAGGACAATTATTTTGTATAGTAAAATCCTTCATCTGCCAAATGCCATTCTCTTATGAAGTCTATGTATATGCTGTTATCTAGGTTTACTTGTGGTTGTAAAACTACTTTTCCTCCCTTGTCTATTGAGCCCCAAAGTCCATTTTGTTTTATAGCTGAAAATCCATATTGATTTTGTTCTTTTGCTTCGTCATATATATAGTTTACTACTACATTCCCTTGGCTGTCTACGAATCCATACTTTCCATCTTTTTTGCTTACAAATAGTGTGTTTTTTGTTAGTATGTCTTTTGCTTGCTTTTCTTCAAAATTATATGTGTAGTATTTGTCTTCTGTGCCTATTCTTGCTTTTATATAGTCTTTTTCAAATACAAATATTCCCTTTAGTTTTTCTGTTAGGTTGCTGTCAAATAGAACTGTTTCAGTTTCGGTTTTATCTGCTATTATAATTTCTTTATCTTCCCAATATTCCATTCTGATGTATTCTAGTGGTATTATTGCTGTATTCTCCGTGTTTATTATTCCATATTTGGAGTCTTTCTTTGCTATGTAATATACTGAAAAAGCATATCTTAGTTCTTCATATGTTGGCTCTATTTTTACTTCTCCTGAGGTAGTTATTATTCCATATTTCCCTCCATTTTTTGCTATTATATAATCTCCTTTTGAATATATATAGTCTTCATAACTATTGTTTATAACTTCTCCTTTTTTGTTAATTAAGTTCCATTTGTCTTCTATTTTAGCTGCATATACTTCTGTACTATTTAGATATTTTATTTCCTTATATGCTGGATTTACAATTATTGTACCACTAGTACTTATAATTCCAGAATTACCGTTTTCATCTACTATGATATATTCGTTTTTATACCCCTCTTTTAAAACCTTTATATCTTTATATTCTAATGGTATTATAACTTGTCCTACATTATTTATAACTCCTACTTTATTGTCTTTTTTTATTACTAAGTTTTCTTCAACACTTTTTAATGATGTGATTTCCTCATATTCACAATCTAGTAGGTTCTTACCATCATAATCTATTAATCCATATTTGCCACCTTTTGAAACTCTAAGTAAATTTTTTTCATACCACACATTTTGCTTTGAATCAAAGTTTTCTATTGTTTCAACTTTATCATACCCAGTAAATAGTTCTTCTCCTTTTTCATTTATTACTTTTGTTTTGTATTCTCCTGTTGCATCATTTACATCATATGTACAAACAAATACCGCTTTTTCTGGGTTTGGAATTGTAATCATTTCATCATAAGTGGTATCTATTACTTTTTCTCCTTTGTTATTTATTACTCCCCATTTTCCATCTACATATGCTGAAAAGTATGTAAGTTTTTCGGTTTGGATTTTTTCTGCTTCTTTATTTAGAATCTTGTTAATTGTTATGATTATCATTACAGCTACTGCTATTGTAATAATTGTTCCAAATACTTTTTTTAAGTTTAGTTTTGGTTCATCATATCTTCTACCTTTTTTCATTAAAATTTCCCTCCATACCTCTTATTTGTTATATACTATATCATACTCCACAGGTATTTTTCAAGTTTTTTCGGCAAAAAATTTAGGCAGATTGCCCCGCCTAAACTTTTCTATTCGAACTTTTTCTCTTCTTCTTTTATTTTATTTATGAAGTTGCCCACACTCATTTGTCCTATGTCTCCATCTTTCCTTGAACGTACTCCAATTGCATTTGCTTCAATTTCCTTATCTCCTAAAATTACCATATATGGTATCTTTTGCATTGTTGCTTCTCTTATTTTATATCCTATTTTTTCATCTCTTTCGTCTAGTTCTACTCTAATATCAGCGTCTTTCAATTGTTGTTTTATTTTTCTAGCATACTCTCTATGTGCTTCTGATATTGGTAAAATTTTAACTTGTACTGGTGCAAGCCAGGTTGGAAGTATTCCCTTTGTTTCTTCAAGATAGTACGCCATAAATCTATCTATACTTCCAAGTATTGCTCTATGTAGTACTACTGGTGTCCTTTTGCTTCCATCTTTATCTATGTATGCTAAATTAAATTTCATTGGAAGACAGAAATCTAGTTGACAAGTTGATAGTGTGTATGCATTTCCTACTGCTGGTTTTACTTGAACATCTAGTTTTGGTCCATAAAATGCTGCTTCTCCTATTTTTTCTTCATACTCTATTCCTATATCATTTAAAACTTGCCTTAGCTTTTCTTCTGCACTATCCCACATTTCATCATCTGGATGATATTTAACTTTGTCATTAGGATCTCTTAATGATAATTCAAAGTGGTAGTCTGTTATTTTTAGTTCTTTATATACTTCTAGTATTAAATCTACTACTGATTTGAATTCTGATTCTATTTGTTCTGGTGTTACAAATAAATGCGCATCATTTTGGCAGAAGGTTCTAACTCTTTCTATTCCTTTTAAAGTTCCACTTGATTCAAATCTACAGTCTCTTGCAACCTCACCAATTCTAATTGGTAAATCTCTATATGAGTGTATTGTGTTTGCATATATCATCATATGATGTGGACAATTCATTGGTCTTAATACAAATTCTTCTCCTTCAACCTCCATCTTTGGAAACATATTATCTTTATAGTGCTCCCAATGTCCTGATGTTTTATATAAATTTACAGATGCAAGCGGTGGTGTTAAAACGTGCTTGTAGTCTAATTTTTTTTCTTTTCCTTTAATATAATTTTCTAGTATCTCCCATACTACATATCCGTTAGGTAAATACATTGGAAGTCCTTTTCCTACTAAATCGTGTGTCATAAATATGCTTAGCTCTTTGCCAAGTTTTCTATGGTCTCTTTGTTTTGCCTCTTCTAATTTTTTTAAATATTCTTCTAATTCTGAGGTTTTTGGGAAGGATATTCCATAAATTCTTTGTAAAGATTTATTTTTTGAATCTCCTCTCCAATATGCTGATGATTTAGCAGTTAATTTAAATGATTTAACTTTTCCTGTTGATGGTAAGTGTGGTCCACGGCATAAGTCAACAAATTCTCCTTGTTTATAGAAGGAAATTACTTCTCCCTCTGGCAAACCATTTATAAGCTCAATTTTATATGGTTCGTCTTTTTCCTTCATTAGCTTTATTGCTTCTTCTCTTGAAAGTTCAAACCTTTCAATTTTTAGGTCTTCTTTGATAATTTTTCTCATTTCTTCTTCTAATGCTTCAATATCTTCTTCTGTAAAAGGTGTTTCTACATCAAAATCGTAGTAAAATCCATTTTCTATTGATGGTCCTATGGTTAATTTAACTGTTGAATATAATCTTTTTGCAGCCTGTGCTAAAATGTGTGCTGTTGTATGCCAATATGTGCTTTCCTCAACCTCCATAGTTTTTCCGCCTTCTAATTTTATTTTAAACATAATTTTTCCTCTCCTTTTCTTGCTAACTAGGAAGTTGACCCCTATACTCGTGTGTAAATCTACTTCCTTGCATTATTTTTCATAAATTTCTTTTGAGACAATTTTGGTTAATGCCATCATCACAGCATATTCTTCTAATTCATCTCTATTTATTCTGCCATTTGTTAAAACTCCTATTGCTCCTTTACGTCCCTTTGCAGTGTTTCCAAAGATATCATACATATATCCTATTTCTTCTCCCTGTAAAACTCTCTTAACTGCATTTTGTGGATATTCAAATGATGGACTAAATCCCACGTAAAATGTTTTGCCATCATAAATTGCACAAATGCTTGCATCCATATATTTTGTATCAACCTCTGCAACTGGATACATTCCTGCTTCTATTCCAACACCGAAATTACATGTGCCGACATCTTTCTTCTGCATATTCAAATGCATTTTTTGCTCTATTTTTCGCACCTTTTATAGTTTCTTCTAGTGTTAATGGATTACATGAAACACCTGAAAATTTGTCTTTATCTTGTCCACTTTTATCATCTTGTCTTACTTCTTTTGGCATTATTATATATTGAATTTTATCTGTTTTATCAACCCATAATTCTGGATACCTTGAAAAAGCTCTCGTAATTGCTGTTACCTTTGGTATGCTTCTACTTCCTATTGAAACTAACATATTTCTCCTTCTTTCCTATTTATTAATTATACTACAAAATCGCTTGAAGTCAATAGCTTTCAAACGATTTTTGTTTCTATTAAATTCGATAGTTTTGCAAATTGTTCTAAGCTCATTTTTTCAGGTCTTATTTTTAAATCTATCTCAAGTTTTTGTAGTGTTTTTTCTACTTGCTCTTTGCTTCCATATTTGCCACTATTCGCTATTGCATTTACTAATGTTTTTCTCTTTTGCATAAATGCTGTTTTAATGATCTCAAATAATTGTTTTTCATTTTTTACCTCTATACTTGGTGTTTTTAGTATGTTTAATTTTACTACTGTTGAGTTCACTTTTGGGGATGGTATAAATGAGGTGTTTGGAACTTCTAGTATTCGTTTTGGATTAGTATAATAGTGTATTGCATATGTTATTGCTCCTGTATCGCCAGTTCCTGGTTCTGTTACTAGCCTATCTGCTACTTCTTTTTGTATCATTACTGTTATTGTTTCTATATCCAATTTATCTTCTAATAGCTTCATTATTATTGGTGTTGTTATATAATAAGGAAGATTTGCTACTATTTTTGTATTTTTGATTTTTTCTTTTTGTATTAAGTCTTTAAGGTTTACTTTTAAAACGTCTTCATTTATAACTTTGAAATTGTCATACATTGAAAATCTATCTTCTAATATTTCTATCATTCTTTTGTCTAATTCTATACAGATAACTTTCCCTGCTCTTTCTAATAATTCTTTCGTAAGTGTTCCAAGTCCTGGTCCAATTTCGATTATTAGGTCTTCTTTTGAAACGCTTGCGGTTTCTACTATTCCTGCAACTGTTTCATCATCTATTAAAAAATTTTGTCCTAAATTTTTATTCGCAGTTATATGATATTTATTCATTATAAATTTTGTTTCTTTTAAAATACTCATTAAATTACCTCTTTTCACATATATTCTATATTATTTTACTTAAAAAGTAAAGTTAATGGTAATTTAATTTACATTATGTTATAATATTTTTAGGTGATTTCTATGTTCGAAGATATTAAAAAAAACAAGATAAAATCAAGTTTTATTATTACTGGTTTTTTACTTATGATTTCTTTAATTATTTATTATATTTGTATGGCATTAGATTTTAGCGGACCTACTGCAATTTTTATTGCTATGTTATTCTCAGTTTCTTTGACGTTTGCTTCTTATTATAATAGTGATAAAATTATTTTATCTGCCACAAAGGCAAGGTCTGCAACGTTAGAAGAGGATAGAAAACTTGTACATATTTTAGATGCTCTTATGATCTCTTCAGGGCTTTCTCATAGACCAAAGCTTTATGTTATAGAAGACCCTCAGCCTAATGCTTTTGCTACTGGGCGCAATCCTGAACATTCTATTATTTGTGTGACTACTGGTCTTTTAGAAAAGCTAGAATATTATGAGTTAGAAGGCGTCATTGCTCACGAAATGGGACATATTAAAAATTATGATATTTTGCTTACTTCTGTTGTTACTGTTATGGTTGGATTTTTAGTAATGGTTTCTGATTTATTCTCTCGTTCTTTATTCTGGAAAGGTCATAGGGATAGAGATAGCGATAATAAGGGTAATGCAATTTTAATGGTTATAGGTCTTCTTCTTTTAATTATTTCTCCTATTTTAGGTAAGATTATGCAGATGGCCCTTTCAAGAAGAAGGGAATATTTGGCAGATGCCACAGCCGCTGAAATTACAAGAAATCCTCAAGGTTTAATTTCTGCTTTAAGAAAATTAGATAGTGACCAAAATGAGCTAAGAACTGCTAATAAAGCAACTGCTAATTTATTTATTGTAACACCTTTTAAAGATAAAAAAGAAGGCAAGAAAAAAGCAGGATTATTTGATACACACCCTAGTATTGATGATAGGATTGAAGCATTACAAAATATACAATAAAACCTGTATAAATATAAAAAAGAACCCCTTAGTTATAATTAATGGGTTCTTTTTTGATTAATTTTATATTTATCCTCCATTTGCGCTTAATTTAATTATTAAATCCGTATTATCATCTTTAGCAGATTTGTTTTTGCGGATAGCTCCACATTTTTGGCACTTATACACTATAACATAACCTTTTTTAGGCTTAATTTCAATTCCTATCGGTTCTAGAAGTCCATGGCACTCCTCAGCTCTATCTCCTGGATTTATATCAACATGCTTTGAATATAAACACTTATTACAATGGTTTCTACAAGAATATCCCAACCTTGGCACAGTATGTCCACAATGTTCACACACGAATTCTTCATCAATTTCTGTAAACAAACTTTTCATTTTACTCTCCCTACACATTATTTATTAGTGATGCATAATATCATTCTTTAAATATGCTTCCTCCAATAAATTCTCTTAATAGTGAGTGTGATGGTACTGCTTCATCTGGTATGTCTTTAAAATATGAAAGCATTGATATTATTCTTTTAGCTTCTGAATATAGTGGAGATGTAATTTCTATCTCTTGTAGCAATGGAATTGCATATTTTTTTAATACACTTAATTCATATATCAATGATGAATTAAACATTACATCTGCTTCCTCTTGGAAAGTAAATATGTTCTTATCTTCTCCTCTATTTACTGAAGGCCATCTTTCTAATGTATGTACTGCATTATATCCTCTAAATTTATAATCTCTTACAATTCTTCTAATAAGTCTTGTATCAGTTGTAGATATCCTATTGTAATAGTCAATATTTAGAACTGTTAATGCACTAATATATATTTTGTATTTCTGTTTCTTTGGTATTAAATATGTAAGTTTATCATTTAAACAATGAATACCCTCCATTACTAGAATTTCATCTGATGCAAGTTGCATTTTGTTGCCTTTATATTCCTTGTGCCCTGTGTGGAAATTAAATGTTGGAGCATCTATTTCTTCTCCCTTTAGTAGTTTCACTAAGTCATTATTTAATAGTTTTGTATCAACTGCATCTATACTTTCAAAGTCGTAATTTCCTTCTTCATCTAATGGTGTTTCTTCCCTTTCAACAAAATAGTTGTCTACAGATATTATTTTGGGTTTAAGACCATTTAACCTTAGTTGCAAGCCAAGCCTTTTTGCAAAGGTCGTTTTTCCAGAAGATGATGGTCCAGCTATGGCAATTAATTTAATATTTTTATTTTCTGCTATGTGGTCTGCAATGGCTCCAACCTTTTTTTCGTGTAAAGCCTCATCTAATAACACATATTCTTCTATCGTCCCTTTTTCAACTATTTTATTTAGTTTATAAAGAGTATTTACATTTAATACTTTATGCAATTCTTGATATTCTTCAAGTGTGGCAAATAATTTTGGCGTATCTTTAAATTCTGAAAGTTGGTATGGATTTTCTTTGCTTGGATATCTTATTAAAATTCCATCATCATATTTTGAAATTTCATATGCTTCTACAAAATTTGTTGATATTGGCAAAACTCCATAAAAGTAATTATAATAGTCTTCACAGTAATAAAGTGTTACTTCTTTTTTCTGCTTTAAATCTAGTTGTAGTTTTCCCTTTAAAGTATTTTCTTTATCGTAAAATTTAATAGCCTCTTCTTTTGTCATAAAGCGTTTTTCTATTGGTAAATTGCTATTAATTATTTCTTTTACCCTGTTATTTACATTTTTAATTACTTCATTTGTTATTTTTAAATTGTCTACTGTACAAAACATTGCATTTGATAATTGGTAATTAATTGTCATTAGGGTACCTGGGTAAGTTTCGCAGACAGCTTTACTTATTATATAAACAAGTCCTCTTCTGTAAATTCTCATTCCATCTTTATGTTCTAAGTCAATTAATTCTAGTTTTCCATCTGACTTTATTTTATAATTTAAACTTTTAATTTCATTATTAAATTTACACGCAATTACTTTGCATTTTGCTTTTTGTATTTCATCTTTTAATAACTCATTAACTGGCGTACTTTCTTTTACGTCTATTATTATATCTTTATAAATTATTTGCATCTTTAGTCACCTACTTACAACTCTTTTTCCTTGTCTCCCTTAATGCTTACCATCTTCATTATACTGTTGTTATCACTATTAATTCCTAGGAAGAATACCCATTTATCTGTTACGTTTAGATTTAATGCTTCTTTAGTGTTAGTGATTATTTGTTTATCTGTCCCATTATATTTTATGTGTTTTACAGTATATTCATTGTAATCTTCTGTAACTGTATAATAGATAGCTTTTTCTTGCATATTTATATATTGTACGTTAGCATCTAACTTGCATATTTGTTCTTTTTTCTCGCCTTTTTTATTCATTTTATACAAATAATATGTATAATCATAGTTTTCATTTTGTTTTGCTACTATGAAGTATATTTTACCACCTTTTACATATACAGCTTCATATTTCCTATCTTCTTCTGCTTTTGATATTCTTTCACTTTTTTCTCCATCTAATTTCATTCTTGCTATGTATTGAGAACCTTCTATTTTGTAGATATAGTAAATCCATTTTCCATCTATATGATAATATGATATTTTTTTGTCTGATATTTTCTCTCGATCTGTGCCATCAAGCTTTACTCTATATAGGTTGCTGTTTTTATTATAATAAACCCATTTGTCAACCACCATTATTGGTGCTTCATCGATATTTTTTGCTAAGGTTTCTTTGTTGTTTCCGTTTGTTTTTACTCTTATTAAATTATATTGAGCATCATCTTCATTGTATTCTACACAATATATATAATTGTCTATTATGTTTAACCCAAAAATGTTGCCATCAATTACTTTTTCTGTTTTCTTTCCATTTTCTTTGACTTTGAATATTCCGGTTGGCTCATCGTCGTCCATTTCAATATAGTATATCCATTTTCCATCTTGAACAGCTATTCCAAAGTTATTGTTATTGCCTGATGAATTACCATATTTAGTAGATTTACAGCATGAACCAATAACAATTATTGCAATTATTATAATTAAACCTGCTAGTATTTTAAGATATAAGCTTTTATTTGAAATTAATTTCATTAACATATCTTTCATATATTTCCTCCTAATTCTAATATATCTTTATTATACATTTTTCTACACTTTTGGTCAATAGAAAAAGAGAACATTTTGTTAAAATGTCCTCCCTATTTTTCTAATTGCAAATATGTTTCTGGAACTTCACCTACTAGAACTGTCTCTACAAGCAAGACTTGGTTTTCTACTTTCTCCTTTATTGTTTTGTAAGAAGTAAGTATTGAAATATTACATTCTAAATTTAAATATATTCTATATAATGTTTGGTTTATTCCTGTTGCTTTAAATTCTGTTCTTATATCTGTTATTATATTTCCTGCTGATATAATTCTTATTTTTATTTTTGGTCCGCTTCCAGCTAGATATTGGCTACCAGTTAGTGCACCCATTGGTATTTCTACGTTTTGCCTTCCTAAGTCATCTAGTTCATTTTGTATTTCTATTGCTATTTCTGATATTATTTGGTTTAGTGTAACTATATCGGTTTTTAGTACACTATTTTTTTTATCCTCACTTTTTATTATTTTCACTGTATCCTGATAATTGTATTTTGCTAAGACTTCACTTGATTTACGGTTGGTTAAATCTGTTGCAATTCTTCTTGCTTTTTCTACACATAGTCCTTCAAATATTGGATCTGTTAATTTTAATATGGTATATACTGTTATTGTTGATATAATTAAAGTCAATACTATAAAATATATTTTGCTTATTTTTCTATTGTTTGGTTTTATTGTCTTAATACTGGGCAGTCTTATTTTAGTTCTTGAATATATTTTATCCATTCTAAATTACTATTCTATTTCTGCAAAATCTTGGTATATATAGCTGTTGCCCAATTCTTATTTTATTTATATTTTCTATATCATTTACTCTAGCTATGTCTTCAACTGTGCTTCTAAACATTTTTGCTATGCTCCACAAAGTGTCTCCTGGTTTTACAAAGTATATTACCATACTATATGTGTTGCAATCCTTGCTTTCCTCCATATCTACTTCCTCTATCATATTTAATACTTTATTCTTTTGTTCTGATATGTTAAACTGTATTCCTACAGTCATTTCTATTGTTCCATCTCTTACCACAAAGTCATTTTGCCTTATTTCTAACATTGTTTCCACAATAGATTTATCATCTATTTTTTCTGAATTCACATCAAAATTGAAAGGTAAATCTACAGTTCTTGAATTTACACTAGTATTTTGTTCAAATAATATTTGTAGGTTTAGATTTCCTTCATAAATAATTTTACCTTTTCTTACTTGAGTATTATTTATTGAAGGATTAATTTGAACATCTAAAACTTGACCTGTAAGTTCTGGCATTCTAATATTTTCTTGAACTATGCAGGTATCATTCATTTTATTTCTTTCTGTAACTGCATTTATGTCTTTTTTGGTGAAACTTAGTTCTTCTGTTATGCTATATAAATCTTCAATCATATTAATTTCTTTTGTTTCATACGCCATACATACTACCTCTATTTCGGCTTCTACTGATATAGAGTTTCCCTCTTGATGGTTTGGTTTTATGACCAGATTATTTAAATTGTTTTGCACTTCGCATTTTGAATTTTCATTTACGTTTTGTATTTCCACAAATCCCATTATTGGCATTTGAGTTGTAGCTTTGCAAATTCTATTATCCTCTGTTAAGTACATTATTTCTACCATTGCGTCTGCTTTTGATAATACTTTGTTATAGCTTATTTTGGTTTCTTCATTTATTATTTTGAAATTAACTTTCATTATTTCTACTAAGTCATCTGATACATCTATTGCTATTGTGTCCTTTGCAACAACTTTGTTTGTTCCATTTCCTATCAAAGAGGTAATTTGCTGTGTATTTTTTAGTAATTGAATATCATTTATTTTTTCAACTCCTGTTACAATGTTAAAGCTTTCATTAGAATATATATTTATAGATATCTCTAAATTTGCTTTTACATTTATTTTTCTTCCGTTTAGTATTCTTGTGTCAAAGTTTTTTACTTCGACTTTTACTTGTGCCTCCATACTTTCTCTCGCATTTTCCATATCTATAACTTGTGTAAAATCTAGACTTGTATTTAGGCTTCTTACCTGACTTTGCTTATCATCTGCCATATATATTATATAAGTGTTAATAGCTCCATCTATTCGTATTTTACCATCCATTACATCTTTTTTATAAATGTTAACTACACCATTTGTAGCTATTACATTTAATACATCTGGTTTAACATCATTTACTATCACATCGCTTTCAATCTGTCTATTTTCCTTCTTTTGTCCTACTATTTGATTTAAAACAATTTGATTTTTGGCTGTTTCTACTACCATAATATTCCCTCCCTTAATTATTATATTATATTAAGGAAGATAAAAAAAATTCCTATAGTTAGGAATTTTTTAAAATTTTGATTTTATTGTTGTTGGTATTAATGGGAAATATTCTTTTCCATTAAATATTGAAATTTGTACATCATTTGTAAATAAGTTTTCATATTGATAACTATCATTGGTTTCTTTTTCTTCATTTTTTACATTGAAGAAATACTTATACGTGTTTTCTATGACTGCTTCTTCTTCTAAAAATCTTTTTCGTCCAATTGCTCTCCTCACCATTACCTTTTGTCCTATGTTTTGATCTAATTTTTCTTTAATGTTTAGAATATCACTAGGGCAAATCATATGACTACACATCCTCTCGATTAATTTGTCTCATTATATCATTCATAAGTTCAATTGTCAAAAAAAATATTATTATGTCGGTTTTTATTTTCCTTTGTGGCTCTAGGGTTTCAAGTCCTAAGTTGTGTTTTATTACATTTTTATTACATTTATGTTACATACTTGTTACTTTTTCCCATTGCACCTATTCCACTAATGCCTTTTTCTCCTTCTTTTATTTCCCTTGCTATGTCATAACTACTTACAAATCTATTTCTATCTGTTATTGCAATTTTCTCTGCTACAATAAGTGGATCAATAAAATCTATTAAAATTCTGCCTGGAGAAGAGGCAAAATCCGCACCAGCTTCTATTAATGCCTCAAAAAAACTTTGACAGGCTCCTGCAAATATAACTAACTTATTAGAAGATTTAGCCCATTTTCTGGCTTCAACAACTGTTTCAAAAAAGTTTTTTGAATTTCTATAATTGTATATGTTAGAAAAGTTCATCCCTTTTTTCAGCATTGCATCATGTCCTGTTATTATTAATATATCAGGATTGTATCTCTCTAGCAATTGTCTTACTACTAATGCTTGTTTATTTTCCGGGATATTTTTTACTATAGCATTTAAACCCATCTTTCTGTAATATCTTGCTGATTTCTCACTATATCGCCTATCTCCATCTAAATGAAGAATCTTACCGGTTTTTATTTTTTATAATGTTATTTCTATGTTCTATTTTATTGTTTTTTATTCTTTCTAAGAGTAGTTTTTCTATTCTCTTTTCTGCTATTGTAACTTTACTTTCATCAACTCTCACTATATCTTCAATTGGGGCATCTGCCTCTATTCTGATTGTTACACCTTTTAAAATTACGTAAGCACTACCATCTTTCAAATTTATTATTTTATCGACAACAAAAAGGACATCTTGTTTGTATGATTTTCTCGCAACAAAGTCCCCCTTTTTTATTTTCACGTTCATCACCTCAAAATATTTTGCTATTATATTTTATGTCGAATTTTGTAGTGGTGTGTCAGTATGTATTGACAATCTCTTTTTTAGTGATATAATTTGAACAGAATTTATAAGGAGGTTTTGCTATGAAAATACCATTCAAAAAAGCTAATATATTGTTACCTAAAGATGCTGATATGCACAAATGGTCAGTTGTAGCTTGTGATCAATATACATCTGAACCAAAATATTGGGAGGAAGTTGAAAATATTGTAGGAGATGCTCCATCAACTTTAAAAATTACTTTACCTGAAATATATCTAGAAAGAGAGAATGTTTCAGAAAGAATTCAAAAAATAAATGATGAAATGGATAATTTGCTAAATACTAATTTCTTTAAGACTCTAAGCAATTCTTTAGTTTACTTAGAAAGAACTTGTAGTGATGGAAAAGTAAGAAAAGGTATTGTTGGTATGGTGGACTTAGAAGATTACTCATATGAAAAAGGTTCTCAAACTTTAATTAGAGCAACTGAAGGAACCGTTTTAGAGAGGATACCTCCTAGAGTAAGAGTAAGAGAAAATGCAAAATTAGAATTGCCACACGTAATGCTCTTAATTGATGATGAGAAAAAAGAGATTATAGAAGGTTTAACAGACAAGGTAAGTTCAGAAGATTTAGTGTATGACTTTGATTTAATGCAAAATGGAGGTCATATAAAAGGATATAAAATTCCAGATAATTTAACAGATGCTGTTTTTGCTGGTTTAGAAAAACTTGCTGATAAAGATAATTTTGAAGCAAAATATAATGTTAAAGATAAAGGTGTTTTACTATTCTCAGTTGGAGACGGGAACCATTCTTTAGCAACTGCAAAAGCTTGCTATGAGAATTTAAAGAAAGTATTACCAAAAGAAGAATATGAGAATCATCCAGCAAGATATGCTCTAGTTGAGGTTGTAAACCTACACAGTGATGCATTAGAATTTGAGCCAATACATAGAGTTGTATTTGGTGTTGAGCCAGAGAAGATGATTAAAGAATTTAAAAAATTCTATGATATATCTACAACTGCTGGAGAAGGTCAAAGAATAGAATATGTATATAAAGACCACTCAGAAACTTTATATATTAAAAATCCAAAATCAAACTTAGCTGTAGGCTCTTTACAAATATTTATTGATGAATACATTAAAAGCAATGGTGGAAAGGTTGACTACATCCATGGTGATGATGTTACAAAAAAATTAGGAAGCGAGCCTGGAAACATTGGATTCCTACTTCCAAATATGAAGAAAACAGATTTATTTAAAACAGTAATCCTAGATGGTGCTTTACCAAGAAAAACATTCTCTATGGGACATAGCTATGACAAGAGATATTACTTAGAAGCAAGAAAGATTAAATAAATAATTGCCAATGGAAACGGAGAATTTTGCAATTTAATCGTAATTTTTGAGTATATGTATAGAACGATTGCCAAAATTCTCCGTCTTTCAAATTGGTATAAAACCTTATTTTTTATGTTCTTTTTCATATTTTAGTTTTGTTGCCATTCCCCCTCTGATATGTCTTTCAGCTTTGTTTTCATCTAGTACTTTTCTTACGTCTATTGCTAATACTCTATTTATATGTAAAAGTCTTTCGCTAACATCTTTGTGTACTGTGGATTTGCTTACACCGAATTTTTTTGCTGCACCTCTTACTGTATCTCCTGTATCTATTATATATTGTGCTAAGTTTATGGCACGTTCTTCTATTGATACTCCTCTCATATAAAAACCCCCATTTGAGAATACTTTTGTTTAAGTGTATTCGCATAGGGGTTGTATTATGATTTTTATTTATTAACTATATCTTTTAATTCTTTATGATAATGCTAATAACTATAATCATAATGTATTTCTTTCAAGATTTGAATTAATAAATTTATTAGCATTTCTGTATCATAATGAGTTTCCATATATAAATTCTTAGATATTTCTACTGGACTTCTCATCCCTTCTGAACTTTTAGATAATCTCTTACATACACGTCCTAATAATTTGTCACATAAAGCCTCTAGTCTAGATTTCATGTGTTCATCTTTAATAACTTCCTGCAAAATAGTTTTTGCAACACTCTTCCAAGTAGTGGTAATTATACGTCTATTACCAAACAATACAGCTATTGTTTTTTTCTTTAAATCCATTGGTATTTATTATTGGGTATATACTTTCATAGTCTTTTTCATACTCATTTTCTGTTGCTTTTGTTTTTTGTTTAAAAATTACATTCTAGGTTCGCAGGTCAGGTTTATTCCTAGGTTTTTTAGTACATTCATTTCACTTTTTTCTATAATATATGTTGAGTGTGCTTCTGTTCCATTTAGTGCTTCTAGGTTTTTTAGAGTTTTTTCTATTATTGGATTTATGCTTGAGCATATGCTTAGAGCTATTAGTACTTCTTGTACATTTAAACAGTAAGAGGTTTTGTATGATGTATGTTTTTTCATTTTTAGTATTTTTTCTAAAACATCGGCTGATAATAAGTATACATCATCTGGAATGTGGTTTATCTCTTTTAGTGCATTTATGAGCATAGCACTTGTAGCACTAAGTAGTTCTGATTGCTTTCCTGTAAGTATTTTTCCATTTTGTAACTCAATTGCAACTACTTCCTTATTACTTTCATCTTGCTTTTGTAAGGCTGCATTTGCAACCTTTCTCATATCTTTTGATAATTCTAGTTTATTCATTAAGATTTCTATTCTTTGGACTTCTTCTTTGGTACATAGCTCTTGCTTATAATCTGCAAGTGCATTATAGTATCTTCTTATTATTTCCATATTTGCAGCTTCTCTTACTGCTTTGTCATCTGTGATACATTTGCTAATCATATTTACTCCCATGTCTGTTGGAGATTTATATATAGATTCTCCCATTATTTTTGTTAGTATATTTCTTAATATTGGGAATGTTGATAAGTCTCTATTATAGTTTACTGCATTTTTGTTATATGCTTCTAAATGGAAGGAGTCTATCATATTTACGTCGCCTAAATCTGCTGTGGCCGCTTCATATGCTATATTTACTGGATGCATTAAGTTTAAGTCCCATACGGGGAAGGTTTCAAATTTAGCATACCCTGCTTTTACTCCCCTTTTGTATTCATGATATAGTTGTGATAAAGATGTCCCTAACTTTCCACTATTAGGTCCTGGCGCTGTTACTATTACTAGTTTTTTTGTGGTTTCTATATATGGATTTTTTCCATATCCATTTTCGCTTACAATAAGTTCAATATCATTTGGATATCCTTCTGTTGGTCTATGTATGTATGTTCTTATATTTTTTCCTTTCAATGTTTCTTCTAAATGTTGTACAGCATTTTGTGCTGTAAACATTGTTATAACAACACTGTTTATGGAAATGCCTAGATTTTTTAAGCTATCTATTAATCTTATAAGCTCCATTTCATAGCTTATTCCATAGTCTGCTCTCATTTTGCTTTTTTCAATATCATTAGCATTTATGCAGAAAATAACCTCTGATTGATCTTTTAATTTTTTTAACAGTTGGATTTTTATATCTGGTTTAAAACCTGGTAAAACTCTACTTGCATGATAATCATCAAAAATTTTTCCTCCAAATTCTAGGTATAATTTATCAAACATTTTTATTCTTTCTTCAATTTTTTCTGTTTGAATTTTCAAATATAATTCACTATCAAATCCTTTTTTCATATTTTACTCCTCTACCTTGAAACAAGAAAAGTGGCAAAGCCACATTAGCAAAGCTAACGTAGGTCTTTTAAAATGCAATTTTTTATACAATAAAAAAGACCTAAAAAATCTCCCTTCTAGGGTTTTTTTTAAATCTACTATCTTAGTATACCATTATTATTCATTTTAAACAATACTTTTTTAAAATTTTTTAAAAGAGGGTTCCTATTAGGACACCCTCTTTAAAATTAGATATTTAACCCTTGTTCATACTCTACAAAGTAATCATAGAGTTGCCTACAGGTTGGAGTGATGAATTCTATACCGGAATCCAATCTTTCCTTACGTTCTAAAGTTGCCTTTTTAAAGTATTCATCTCTAGTTCCAGCCTTGTACTGCCTCCAACATTCACTATCAGCAGCAAGATAATCTGCTCCTTTGATTAACCTTTTAAATTCCTTGTTTTTTTCATCCTCTAGCATAACCTTTTTCAAAGCATGAGCTATACTTTCCTTTACCTTTTGATACACATGAACATCAATCATCTTAAGCTCAAACCTTTCAGTAGCTTTTCTAAAGCCTGGTACTCTGTCTTTAATGGGTGATGGAATGTCTTTAGTCCAGTTTTCAGCAACATCATGATATATTCCCATAAAGAACATTCTTGTTGCCATCTCTTCATCTTCGGAATTGTTCTCAAGTGACATAAAATATGCCAATATCGCTGTATCAAATAGATGTCCTAAAACAGAACATTCTACGCTACAAAAGTGTCCAGCCCATCTGTTTTGGTTCCTAAGTCTTGAAAGGTTCTGGAGGACTTTGAAAGTTGGTGACTCAACATTTGTAAATTCAGTTACACCAGGAATCCTCTTGTATTTTTCTAAACTTGCTACAATCTGCTGAAGTTTAAAAATATACTCTCCATTCATTTTGCTCTGGTTTTCCATAAGTTCTATATAGGTTGCAATCTTTGTTGCTGCCCGATATATTTGATTCTCAAAAATGTTACGTCCCTCACAGATAAAACTTGCGAATTGCAAATCTGTTTCCTTGGCAATTATTTCTCTTGTCACCTTTTCAAAGGCATTTTGTTTAATACCTTCTAGGGAACAAATTTCATCAATGGTATCCTCCAAAATGTCAAAATACACATATGCCTTTTGAAAAGACCTGTATATTGCTATTTTGGGAAACATTTCCCATCTCACCTTTACTCCTGCAGTTTCTATATGTGTTGCCAACATATAAGTTACGATACAGTTTAATGATTGTTTTGCCAATTCATTATACTTGTTTTCTGATACAAAGTCAGTCCATCTTCCCAACTTGCAAAGTCTACCAAATACATTGTTCACTGCCTTGAGTGTTTTAAGGGTTAACTTCATTTTCGCTTCCTCCATAAAATTATTTCTTTTGTTGTATATACTTTGATGTCTTCAAGGAAGACTTTTATAAATAGATATAGTATATATTATATCACTTTTTTATGTAGACTTCAAGTTGGTAAAATTTTCAAAAAAAATATGGTCAAATTTCTACATCCTTTTGACCACATTTTTGCCACAATTTTATTCTTTGTTTATTTTTTCTAGTAAGTCGTCTACATCTATTCCGTGTACTTCACAAGCTTCTTCTATTGTTTCTGCCTGTGATGCTGGACAACCTAAACAGTGCATTCCAGCTTCTATTAATATTTCTGCTTTTTCTGGTGCTGTTTCTAATAACTCACCTATTTTTGTTGTTCTTTCTATCATCTTTTTCCTCCTTGAATTTTATAACTTATCGTTACTATACCCTTAATTTACTAAATTTACAAATTAACCCAACGTAGGAGTTCTATATTTAGAATAAATATAAAACTCTGACGAGATTTGGCGAATTTTTTAGTAGTAAGTCTGTATAGTAGCAACTTATTTGAAATTTTAACATATTTTTTTCAAAAAGTATAGACAATTTGAAAAAATTGTAGTAGAATAATGAAAAATTATGAAAGGTGGTGTAAATATAAAATATTAATTCATTTATTTTTTGCATCTTTTATTTTAAACATTTTCATAACATTTTATTCTATTTATTTATTTTTTGAAATGAGTATATTTCATGGATTACAAGGTTCAAAATTAAAATTTAAGAAAATCTCTTAAGGAGGAAATTATTGAAGTTTATATCTTTTTTGTTGCGTTTTGTTTTTAGTATTTTACTATCACTATTATTAACTATCCCTATTTTATTATTTTTTAAACCAATCTACATAGCATCCAGTTTAACTATTCCTTATGCAATTTATCCATTTGATATATGTAAAGCTAGTCCTGTTGCTTGGAGTTATATAAAATTATCTCATTGTTTTACATGCTTTTATGTGTGTATGCTTTTTGTTAATTCTATTTTTAAAAGGTTTTTAAAAAACAAAGTTGTTTTTGGTACAAGGGTGGAAAATCCTTTTAAAGCCCCATCGGCCGGAATATGTTTGTATCTAGGAGAAACTGTTACTAGTAAATTACCAGTTTATTTGCCAGAAAAAAGTCTTTGGCAAAATATACTCGTAACTGGTACAATTGGTACTGGTAAAACTAGCTCTAGTATGTATCCATTTGCTAAACAGCTTATTGCTTATATGTCTGATTCTGATGATGAGAAATTAGGGATGTTAATATTGGATGTTAAGGGGAATTTTTATAAGCAAGTAGTTGCGTATGCGAAAGAATTAAATAGGTTAGACGATCTATATGTTATTGAGCTTGGTGGCACTATTAAATACAATCCACTTGATAATCCTAATTTGAAGCCTTCTGTTTTAGCCAATAGATTAAAAACAATTTTAACACTATTTTCACCAAATAATTCAGAATCCTATTGGCTTGATAAGGCTGAAGAAGTTTTGTCTGAAGCTATAAAACTTTGCAGACTTTATAATAATAACTATGTTACTTTTACCGAAATTCATAAATTAATAAATTCTCCCAATTATTACAATGAAAAGGTATTGGTTCTTAAGGATTTATTTAGGTCTGGAGTTTTAAGTTCTTCTCAAATATATGATCTTCATTCTGCTCTTACATTTTTTGAAAATGAATTTAAATCACTTGATTCAAGAGTTCTTTCAATTTTAAAATCTGAAATTTGTAGAATGACAAATATTTTTATGTCTGATTATGATATTCAAAAAACCTTCTGTCCAGAGCAAAAAGACGTAAGTTTTGCTGGTTTTAAAGAGGTATTAGAACAAGGTAAAATTGTAGTGCTTAATATGAATATTTCCATATACAAAAATTTATCAAAATTAATTGCAGCTTATTTGAAGCTTGATTTTCAAGCTGAAGTTTTGTCTCAACTTAGCACTAACAATGTAAAGCCTTCTGCTTTTATTTGCGATGAATTTCACGAATATGTAACAGCAACTGATAGCAATTTTTTTGCTCAAAGTAGAGAAGCTAAATGTATTAATATTGTTGCTACTCAAAGTTATACTTCACTTTTAAATTCCTTAAAAGATCAATATAGTACAAAATCTATTATTCAAAACTTAATTAACAAACTTTGGTATAGAACTGATGATGTTTTTACAATAGAAGATGCTCAAAAACAAATTGGTAGAGAAGATAAAACAAAAATATCAAAGAGTATTTCTGAAAATGCCCAAGAAACCAAATACAACTATATTACTAATTCCTTAAACTCTAGTAAATCTAGCGTTTCAGAAAGTATATCGACACATATCAACACTGATTATATTTATGATTTAAATTTCTTTACCCAAGAATTGGAAACGTTTTCTTGCCTTTCTTTTCTTTCCAATGGAGATAAAATTTTACCTCCCACAAAGCTTAAAATGAAGCCATATTTTTTGGAGGACACATCGAAAAGGAAGGCAAAAAATAAATACAAAATAATATAGGAGGTTTTTATGAAAAAGATTTATTATATACTTTATGTTTTGTTTTTATCATATGTATTTTTAAACTGTTTTTGTACCTTTAGTTTTGGAGCTTATCCTAAACTTGTAAATACTATAACAAACGCATTTAAGACAATTGAAAACTGGCTCTTACGTGTGGCAACACCAGCAGCTGCTGTTGCTGTTGGTTCTGGTGTTTTTATGAAGAAATTCAGTTTTGGAGATGAGGATAGAATTAGAACTGGTAAAAGAATTATTAGAGGGAGCTTATTCTCATATGCCTTTATTCTTTGTATTGATTTAATTCTGTCTGCAATTCAATTGCTTGTTACAAAAACTGAAGAGGGGTGATTTAGATTAATGAAATAAATATTACAAACTTTTTGGTATATGCCATTAATAATATGTTGGCTAATCTCTTATCCTCTATAAATACTAACGTTACTGAATTTTTAGATAGATTAATTTTTATTAATTCTGATGTTACTCTTAACTTAATAAATGTTCTCGGAAAAAATAGTTATTCTGGTATTAATTTAATTTGCAATTCCCTTATATATGGTTTTTTACTTTACTATGCCTTTTCATACTTACTTTCTCATCTAACTTTTGCACAGATTGAAAGCCCTCATCAATTTATTTTTAAGTTGATTTTGTGTGTTTTTGCTTTAAACGCAAGTCTTGTACTTTGTTCTGGTCTTATTTTTATATTCTCATATGTTTCAAATATGATTCGTGAGCTTGGTAATTATTTATTGGGTGTTGATGTTTCTTTTACTGGTTTAATTAGTAATGTTATTCCTAAAGATTATTTTATATCTAATTCATTTAGTTTGTTTAATTTTGATGGTATACTTAAAGCCTCTATTTCTTTTGGTTTTTTAAGTCTTACTATTTCATATTCTATTAGATATATACTTATTAAGACTTTAGTTATTCTGGCTCCTTTTGCAATTCTTTCCCTTTGTAGTAGTAAGACTAATTGGTTTTTTAAATCTTGGTTTAAGAGTTTATTGTCAATGCTTTTTTTACAAATTTTCGTTGCTATAATTTTATTGGTTTGTTTTATTGTTGAAAACAATGGTGTTGCATCTTTGCCTTCTCAAATAATTCATTTAGGTATGATTTATACCCTATTTAAGGCCAATTCATTTGTTAAGGAATTTATTGGTGGATTTGGTACAGATGTTAGTTTAAATGCTTCTAGTTTGTCAAGTTTTTTTAGAGGTGGTGATTTAAAATGAAGTTTATAATTCCACAAAATTATACCTTTAAAAATAAGCTTTTGGGTTTTATGGATTATTCAACTGCTATTTTTAATGTTGCCTGGGCTTTATTTATATTTGTACTTATTAATATTTTTCATCTTTCTATAAATATTAAAATTGGTTTATTCATTTGTTTTTACTTTCCGTTACTTCTTTTTAGTATTTTTGGCTTTAATAATGAAAACATTATTTACGTGCTCTCATATATTTTAAAATTTATTAAAAATAGTAAGGTTTATTTTTATGGTAAGGATTGACAAATTTGGCTTTTGAGGATACAATTAGAGAGTAATGTATATTTTATAAAAGGAGTAATTATATGTGGGGAGATATAGCAGTTGCTTTTCTTTTGGCATTTATTACAGCTTATGTTTTTACGCCTTACACCATAAGACTTGCACGAAAAGTTGGAGCACTTGATATTCCAAAAGAATCTAGAAAAATTCATAAAAAGCCTATGCCAAGACTTGGTGGTTTAGCTATTATAGCTGGTTTTACTGTTTCAGTTATCTATTTACTTATTGTAATGTCTCTTGAAAATACCATTAATCTTTTCGGTGAAGAACAATATTATATTAAATTAATAGGTTTCTTTGCTGGGGCAATCGTTCTTGGAGGATTCTGTTTTATAGATGATATGAAAAATATTAATCCTTTTGTTAAATTAGCAGGTCAAACTTTAGCTGCAATAATTATAACCTTATGTGGTATTCAAATTAATAGTATTTCCGTATCATTTTTCACCACCGTTTTTGCTGAAGATATTGTTGCAAAAGTGTTTACTGTTGTATGGATTATAGGTATTACAAATGCTATCAACCTAATTGATGGCTTAGATGGCTTGTCTACTGGTGTTTCACTTATATCTTGCTTATCTTTATTAATAATATTTGCATTAAATGGTTCTCCTATAATTTCTATACTACTTGTTACTGCACTCGCTGGAGCTCTTCTAGGATTTTTACCCTATAATTTTAATCCTGCAAGAACTTTTCTTGGCGATACTGGTTCAAATTTCTTAGGATATACGTTATCAATAATTTCTATCTTGGGTATGGCTAAAACTTATACAGCAATTGTTATTATAGCTCCTCTTATTGTTTTTGCACTTCCTCTTTTGGATACAACACTTGCTATTATTAGGAGAATTATAAAAACAAAATCTTTTAAAGGAGTATTTAAAGCTGATAAGGAGCATTTGCATCATAAACTTATGAAACATGGATATTCTCAAAAGCAAGCTGTTCTTATGTTATATGGTTTAAGTGCAACATTTGGTATGTTCGCTATTATTCTATTAGATAGTGGACTTTGGAAGGCTTTATCTTTTGCTTTAATGATTATTGCAATTGTTGCTATTGGATATAAAGATATTTTAAGAATAAGGAATGATAATAATGAGGAAAAATCTGAAAGTAAATAATATAATGGATAAATTTTTAGTTATATTTTTACTTATACAACCAATTTTTGATGTTAAATTTTTTTATAACTCTATATCAACCTTGATTAGAGTTATTATAATATTTTCATTAACTTTGTTTTACTTTTTTAGAAGAAGTGAAAAAGGTAAATTTAAGTTTCTTGGTAAGTGGCAATATGTCTTATTAGCTTACCCTATTTTGTTTGGTGTTTATTTTATATTTCATCATATTAATGCTTTAAACTTTACTTCTTTAGTGCCTGGGAATTTTAATTATTCAGTTATTAAAGAATTTTTATATTTTGTAAAAATGTTTTCCCCATTTTTACTTATTTACTGTATTTATAAATCTTCTATTTCAAGAGATAATATTATAAACATTATGAAATCCTTGGTTTTGATAATTACTTTAGTTATTGTTATTAGCAATTTATTTGTATTTTCTTATGGAAGTTATAGTGATTCTATAATTAAGGATAACTTCTTTGGGTGGTTTACTCAAAATTCTGGATATAATTATAAAGATTTGGCATCTAAGGGGCTTTTTGAATATGGCAATCAAATTGGCGCAATTTTAATTATGTTTCTACCTTTTATGATTTATTTAGTATTTAAGGAATGTAACTTTATTAATTGCTTTACTTTGTTTTTTAATGTTTTTGCTTTGTTTTTGTTATGTACTAGAGTATCTGTGTTAGGTGTATTTGTTGTGTTGATTTATACTGTATTTACTTTTGCATTTATTTACTTTATACAAAAGCAGCATTTTTCAATTAAGAAATTTCTTCCTATTGGTTTAGTCTTAATTGTCTATTCCACATTACTACCAATAAACCCAATGTTTAATAGAATAGATGAGCGAAATACAGTTATAGAAACCTTTAGAGAAAGTGTTGCTGATGAAAGTATTCCAAGTGAAGTTGAAACTCCTACTGTAGTTTCTGATAGTAGGATTAAATACATAGAAGAAACCTATGAAAAACAAAAACTTCATAAGCAATTTTTATTTGAAAATTATCCCTATACGTATGATCCGGATTTTTGGTATGATTTTTTACATAAAGATATTTCTTTAACCACAAATTATCGATACATTGAGAAGTCTATAATACAGCGTGTAGTTGAAATAAATAACAATCCTCTTGATAAATGGTTGGGAATTACTAATACTAGATTGCAAAATATTTTTAATATTGAAAGGGATTTTGTTGTACAATATTACGCTTTGGGAATTATTGGTACAATACTTGTTTTTGCACCATATTTTGCTTTGCTTAGTTGGTTTGCATATGTAACAATCTTAAATAAATTTAGGAACTTAGATGTTGTAAATACATTAGCTTTTATTACAATTGTATTCTTGTTAGGAATTTCTTATATGTCTGGTAATTTGTTAAATAGTTTGAGTTTTACAATTTACTTTACATTGTGTTTTGATTTGTTAGTGAAAAAAGAATCAGGAACGGTAGGTTCCTAATTCTTTTTATTTATTATTTTCTTCTATTTCTTTTTGAGTATTTTTTTTCACTCTTATTTCTATATTATATTTAATTATTTTTTTTACTAATGGTATAACTACTGCAAACACTAATGCTAGTACTATATACTTAATCGTAAATTGATTTGTAAAGATAAATAATGGTATCTTAAATATATACACTACTATTATGTAAGAAAGTAAATTTATGAATAAGACATAACTAAAATATAGTTCTATTCTATCTCTTAAGTTTTTTACTTCACCAAAAATCTTATCATGCATTTTTAAACTAATTATCCCTGGTAATAATAATCCAATTAATTGATTCATCTTTCTTTCATCCTTTTTATTATAAGACAAAAGAACGTAGTTTCGTCTTATAATAAATATTTTTTTATAATTATATCTGTTATCCTTTTGCTTGCTGTTCCATCACCATAAGGATTTACTGCCTTACTCATTTTCTCATAAGTTTGATGATTTGTCAATAATTCTCTAATCATGTCATATATTGTATTTTCATTTGTTCCTGCAAGTTTTAGTGTTCCTGCCTCTATTCCCTCTGGTCTTTCTGTTGTATCACGTAACACTAATACTGGTTTTCCAAGTGAGGGAGCTTCTTCTTGTATTCCTCCACTATCTGTTAGTATTAGATATGATTTATCTATAAAATTATGGAAGTCTACTACCTCTAGGGGTTCTATTAGTTTTATTTTGTCATCATTTCCAAGAACTTCATCAGCAATTTCTCTTACCTTTGGATTTAAGTGTACTGGATATACTACTTTTACATCATTAAATTCATCTACTATTCTTTTTATAGCCTTGAACATATGCCTCATTGGTTCTCCTAAATTTTCTCTTCTATGCGCTGTAAGTAATATTAATTTATCGTTTCCTAGCCATTCGAAAATTGGATGTTTATAATCTTTTTTTATTGTTGTTGTTAATGCATCTATTGCTGTATTTCCTGTAACATATATCGTTTCTGGTTTTTTTCCTTCTTTTAATAAACTATTTTTGCTATTCTCTGTTGGTGTAAAATGCATATCTGCCAATACTCCTACCATTTGTCTATTCATTTCTTCTGGATATGGAGAATATTTATTCCAAGTTCTTAATCCTGCTTCTACATGTCCAATATCTACTTGATTGTAAAATGCTGCTAAAGCACCTGCAAAAGTTGTTGTTGTATCTCCATGCACTAGTATAATATTAGGTTTTACCTCTTTAATTACCTCTTCTAATCCCTTAAGAACCCTACTTGTTATATCACTTAGAGTCTGTCCGTTCTTGCATGATATTTAAATCATAATCTGGTTCAATTTCAAATACTTCAAGAACTTGATCTAGCATTTGTCTATGTTGTGCTGTAACACAGACAATACATTCTATTTCCTTTCTTGATTCTAATTCTTTTACAAGTGGTGCCATTTTTATTGCTTCTGGTCTTGTTCCAAATATAGTCATTACTTTTATTCTATCCATTTTTTTCTCTCCTTACTAGATACATAAATTTCAATAATTTCATTTGCCTTCCTATTCTTGATGGTTCTTGAAATAATCTGTATAGCCATTCCAAATTGCATTTTATAACCCAGTTTGGTGCTCTCTTTTTTGTTTTGCTTATTACGTCAAATGAACCTCCAACTGGCATAAATATCTTAACGCTTGGAAATTTTTCTTTGTTTTCTATTATAAAATTTTCTTGTTTTGGACTTCCTATTCCTACAAAAACAATATCTGCATTACTCTCTATTATTTTGTAAATTACTTCTTTCTCATCACAATATCCGTTACATTCACCAACAATATTTATTTTTGGAAATTTATTTTTTAAATTTTCTTTTGCAAGCGTTGCAATACCTGGTTTTGAACCATATAAAAAAATTCTAGCATTATAACCTTGTGATTTTTCACAAATATCTATCATCAAATCTATTCCTGTAATTCTTTGTTTTATATTACCTTTATTTTTTTTAGATGCCCATACAATGCCTGTTCCATCTGGAATCTGATATTTTTGCTCATTTAGTATTTCTTTGAACTTTTCATTATTATAATTTGCTATAATAATTTCAGGGTTCATATTTACTATAAATAGTTGTTCTTGTTTTTTATAACTTTTAAATATGTTTTCTAGCATCTCTTTAGGGCTTTCCGTACACACATCAAATCCTAGTACTTTTTCTTTATTCACCTATTTACTCCTCTTTTTTTAATAAATTTATTATTTTTCTTGCTTTATTCTCCCAAGTATTTTCTAACGCTTCTTGCTCTAGCGTTTTGAAGTATTCGATATCTGTTTGTTTGTTTAATTTTAATGCCTTGTCTATTAATTCTACAAACTCTTGACTGTTTTTTGCTATAAATATCGATTTGTATTTTTTGCATTCATCCATAGCTGTTGTTACTATTGGTTTTGAAAGTGCCATATATTCAAAAATTTTTAATGGTGATGTGGCTTTCGTAATATCATTTATAATAAATGGTACTGTACATACATCAAATTTTGCTGCATAATTTTTTAGTATTTTATAATCTCTTGCTCCTAGAAAATGAATGTTTTTCATCTCTTCTATTTTAGATTTCTCAAGTGAATTATCATATTTTGTCCCTATTAAAACTATGTTGTATTCCGGTCTTTTTATTGCTAAATTTTTTATGCAATTGTAATCAAACCAACTTGCAAAAGCACCATAATAGCCTATTATTGGTTTCTTCTCATCTAGAATTTTTTGAAATCCATCATCAAATTTGAAATCTTTATCTATATTTTGATAATGTTCATAGTCTACTCCATTGCAAGCAAATACTAGTTTTTCTTTCCCTCGTTTTTGCTCAATATCTTGTTTTAATTTGTCTGCTGTAACTACTACAAATACGTTTTTCTTGTCTTGAAGCATATATTCATACTTTTCTTTTATATTAACCGGTATTTCTTTAGTTCCAGAAAGTACTGGGTTTATTTCATCTATGTACTCATATATTATTTTGTATCCACTTTGTATATATTTTTTTAATTCCTCCAATTTCATATTCCAATCTGTTGAATATATTTGTATGTATTTTGGTTTGTTAGTATTTTTAAGCTTTGTAAATAATAATTTTTGAACACTTTTATTTTCTAAATTAATTAATACTAAATTATCATTTGCCTTTTTTATTCCTCTAATTTTATCTGTAAAATGTGTAACTTCATAAAATACTAGGCATTTTTGCTTTGCTAAATTAAGTGCTATATGTTGTGGTCTTTGAAATAATGGCACATTCCATCCAAAATTACTTCTCCATATAATTATTCTATCATAATTTTTGATTTCAATAATTTCATCTAAACTTTTTGATAGTTTTTTGTTTTCGATAAAGTTTAAACTATGTAATATATTCATTATTATTGAAAATACATAGTTTAATACCTTTTTAATGGTACCTAAAATACCATATTTTTTTATTAAAGACTTAAATTTGCTTATTTTATCTTTCATATTTAATCCTTTTTCTTAAATATTTGATTGAACTTATACTGTATGCTATTTTTTAATCTGTCTTGATCTGTAAATAGCAATTTTACTGCATTTTTTATTTTTACAATTAGTTTATTTGTTCTTCTATTTGACATTATATCATATAATTTATTGTTATAGTTATTTATTATTTTTTGCACATCTTTATTTGAATAGTCAATTTTTCCTTCAATATACTTATCTTTTTTAAATATTAGTTCTTTATATTCTACACTATTTTCTTTGAAATTGGCTTTTGTAAATTTGTTTAATTTATGTTCAATTTTCATGCTTTCATTTGAATAATAATTTATATTTTTCGATAGAAATGTATCTTGGCTTTTTCTTTCTGGTATTTTTTTATATAAATCAATAAGGCTATTATTATAATTTTCGATATTGTACTCTTCTTCACAAATTTTTCTGCCTAACTCTCCACGCCTTTTTCTTTCTTCTGGGTTTTTTATTAGTTTACCAATTGCTTCCATTAGTTTATTAGAATTTTTATTTTCAACTAGTACACCACACTCTGGAGCGTGAGTTACCGCTGGTAAAGCAGTGTTATCAAATATTATAACTGGTCTTGAACACGCCATTGCTTCTACTGCCATTAGTCCAAACGTTTCTCCAAGTGATGGCATTAGAAATATGTCGCAAGCATTGTATGCATATATCAGTTCTTCATTATTCATTCTTCCATAATCAATGATGTTATATTTATTTTTTACTGCTTCTAATCTATTTTTTTCATCACAAGTTAAAATAGTAATCTTTTTATCTGTATCTAACATTTGCAAGGCTTCAACAATATATGATGTTCCTTTAAATGCTTCTTGTGCTCTTAAAAACAGCACAATATTATCTTCTGGAATATTGAATTTTTTGCGGGCTTCTTTTTGGTTTACATTTTTGCCAAATTTATTCAAATTTATTCCTAAAGGAATTATATGAACATTTGTAAAGTGTTTTGTCAAAGGGCTTTGCTTTATGACATCATACATATATTTACTTGATACAACAATCTCAGGATTAATTTGTTTATAAATCATTTGCTTTAGTTTCCACATAGAGCTACAATTGTCATCTTTAAATTCAAATAATGTATTCAAGTTTTGACATTTTTTGCATCCTGTTTTCCATTTTTCACACTCTCCAAAATGAACACATCTGCCTGTAACTGTCCATGGGTCATGAATAGACATTACAACCTTTTTTTCGTTACATATTTGAAGTAGTGATATTAATGAGAGTTTTGTATTATGGAACATATGAAAGTGGATTATATCTGCTTCCTTATATTCTTTACTATTTATTAATGCAGGTGATGTTATTGATAAGTTGGAGTGCACTGATAGTTCTTCAGTTTCAAACTTTTCCATATCTTCAAGCATTTGCATTTGCTCGCTATCTTTTAATAATCGATGTACTTTATTGTTTTGGGATTGCTTGTATATTACTGCTTGGATTATATCAATGTCTTTTTTTAAAGAATAGTCTATCAAGTCATAGCCATTAAATCTTCTCCCAGGCAAATCTATATTATTGACTTCTAATACTTTTATTTTTTCTTCCATATCTTACCTTTCACTTTTTGTACTATCTTACAAATAGTTTTCTTTGCTCCATTTTTCCTTAAATACATTTTTCCTCTTCTTGCTAGTCTTATTATAGCTAATTGCTGTGTTTCTTTTGTTTCAAAGTCTGCTCCTATTCCGCCATATCTTGAAACTAGGTATTTAAACACTGCATATTTTTCAATCATTTTTAGTATGTCAATTTTTACCTCTTTGTATTGTTCATCTGTCCAATTGTAAAAATCTCTGAATTCTTTGGCTGTTTGTTCTAAAAACTCGTTAATCTCTTTAACATCTTTAATAACAGGTTTATCGTCTTTTGCATAAAACCAAGTTAAAAATTTATAAAAATCTGGGACTTTATTTTTGATAATTTCATTATAATATTTTTCACTTATTTTAAGTGAATTCTTAAAAGTTTCCTTTCTATTTTTGTTATATGTGCTTTTTTCATTATATCTATAATAATACAAAGGAAGATTAATCATATATACCTTCGTTTTTGTTATAAGTTTTTCTAGAAAGTCATAATCCTCTGCTGTTTTTAAATCACTAAATGTTATATTATTATCTTTTATGATACTTGCTCTATACATACATGGTGCATTTGGAATAGGGTTTGTCCAAAGAAAAGTCCACTCTGATGGGACTTTTTGTTCTGGGTAAACATTCTCATTATATGTGTTTCCTAAGTTATCCATCATGGCAATATTTACAGAGCATACACCATATTCTTCATTTTTATCTAGAAATTGTACTTGTCTTAATATTTTTTCAGGAATAATTATATCATCACTATCCATTCTAGTAATATATTTTCCTCTTGCCATTTCTATTCCCTTGTTCATAGATTTAGAGATTCCTTTTTCATTTTCACTTTTTCTGGTGCATATTACCCTAAAATCTTTTTTTGCATATTGTTCAATGATTTCCCATGTTTTATCTGTTGAATCATCATCTATAATTATTAGCTCAAAATTTCTATATGTTTGCTCTAGTACACTTTGTATAGCCTTTTCAATATATTTTTCAGAGTTATAGCATGGCATTATTATGCTTACCTTAGGTGTTGATTTATCATAGATTTCCTTTGCTTTCTTATAAGCAACTGGATATGCCTCATTGTATTTGCTATAATACATTTGAAAATATAAATCCATATATACATTAAATGGCTCAAATCCCCAACTTTTTATTTCTTCTATTGTAAGGTTATTTATTATATCTACCCATAATACATTTGCTTCTTTTAAGGTGTATGGAGATTTATTTGTGTCTTGATTTTTATGAATTCTATACTGTATAAGTGGTTCTTCTATTAAGTAACATTTAAACTCTTTAAATAATCTTAACCACATTTCATAGTCATTTGAAGTTTTTAAATTTTCATTAAATAATCCAACTTTGTCAAAACATTTTTTTGAGATTAACATTGAACAACCATTAACTGTTCCTTTTATTACAGGGTATATTCCTTGGCAAAGTTCTTCATGAGTTAATAAGTTTGAATAATTTGTTGTACAAAAAATATCTCCTTTTTCGTCTATTAATTCAACATTTGAAAATATAATTGTAGTTTTATCATCTAATTTGTTTAAAGCTTCAACTTGCTTTTCTAGCTTAAAAGTTTTATATATATCATCATGGCTTAGCCAAGATAAATACTCGCCTTTCATTTCTTTTATTGCCAAATTTAGTGCAGTAGCTACTCCACCATTTTTTTTCTTTATATACCTTATCTTATCTCCATAAGATAAAGCAATTTTTTCTGTCTCTCCATTATCAGTAGAGCCATCATTTATAACTAAAATTTCTTTGTTTTTATAGTCTTGAGCAATCGCACTATCAATAGCTAACCTCATAAAGTTTGAGCCATTGTATACCGGTATTGCTATTGTAATTTTAGGGTTAAATGCTTTCATATTTCTCCTTTATCTTTAAATTTATTGGTTAAATTTTTAATTTTTCTAATAGGTTTTGTTAGCTTCCAACTTGTTGAATTTAATATTTTTTTAATTTCTTCTTCTTTATTTTTTAATAAATCTTGTGTATCTATTAATTCCTGCTTAATCTCATTCTTTTCTTCATTTATCTTGTTAATCATTATTTGCATACTTTTTAGTTCATCATTTATATTATTATATTTAAATTGCATGTTTTCTACTTTCTTACATTGCTCAATATATTTTTCATTAAGTTCAACATAGTATATTTCTAAATTTGAAATTCTTTCATTTTTACTACTATTTACCTCTTTTAGATTAATCCATTCTTCTTCCATTTTTCTAAATTTTTTCTCTGTAAAACTTTCTTTTAATGCTTTTTCTAAAAATGAAATTGATTTTTCTTTTTCTTCTTGTAATTTACTTTCAATAATATTGTAATTAATATTATATACTTTTTTCATGTCTTTAATATCGCTAAAGTCATTAAAAAAGCTATCTTTAATATTAAAAATGCTAAAAAGTGAATTAAATCTACTAAATGATGTGCAATTTTTAGTAATGCATATAAAAGGTTTTCGATATATAATTGCAAACAATACACCATGATATGAATCAGTAATTACTAATTTAGAATTTTTAATATAGTTTAACCATTGAGATATTGAATTGTAAACAAACATTTTCCTTCCAAGTATTATATCATCTTTGCCTTTTACATTAATTATTTTTAAATTTTCTCTTTGTAATATATTTTTTAATTCTTGACTATTTTCGTTATTCCTGTCTTTGTCAAATAAAAAATAATATGCTGCATAATCTTCTTTTATTTCATCATGATTTTCAAAATCAATTATTGATTGATATTCTTTATCTGTTAACAATAATGTTGTATCTAATGTCTGATATGCATCTATTCCAAAGATTTCTTTACATATATTTACTCCATCATTTTCACGTACGGATATTTCATCAAATCTCTTTATAAGTTTTTTTACTTCTATGGTTTCTTCTTCGTTTCCTTCCCATTTATCTGTTCCAAAGCTTGCCCCATAGGATAATATTTTTTTTGAAGGATTTACAAAATCCAAAAAGTAATGATATAAATTCGCTGCTGTTATCGTTTTTCTCCAAACTTGATCACTACCTACAATGAATGTATCAAAATAATTATTTAACTTATAAAGCTCTGAGCCATTTGAAATTTTTGGTGTTTGTTTGAAAAAATATTCCTTAAATATTTTAATTTTATTGATTTGTATTTTTTCCATGGGTTTTAAATCTTCAAATGGGTCATAATTTATAATTTTTGCATTAAAACCTAATTTTTCAATTGTTTTCATTAAAGAATATGCTACTAAATTTGCTCCATAATTATAATTTTCATAATGAAAATTTAAAATTCCAACACTTTTTTCTTTATATTGTTCTTCTTTTTTATTGTCAACATATTTTAATAAAAGATTTTTAATATCATTGGTTCCTTTTGAATATTCAGAAAAAAATTCATCACTATTTGTATGTTTTAAAGATGGTAATGCAATTGGATAATTATTATTTATTGCTAATTCTAATGGTACATTATCATATAGCTTAATCCTATCTTTTTTCAATATATTTATTATTTCATTTCCTTTTTCTGTATGAACAATTATTATAGATATACCTTTAAAAGAATCTATATTTTTGTTATATTTTTCTTCTCCCCAAAAATCGCCTAGTGTAATATCACTTTGGCTATTTAATGTGGAATATTTACAATCATAACAAGATTCTCTTAAAATCATATTTGTTAAAAAACTTCTCCCATATATATCATCAAAAATTGTACACTTTTTAATAATTTCGTCATTACTTTTTATAACAAATTGTGGATTTTTCCACCCTTCTGATTTATCTTTGAAATATATAGTCGTTACATGTTTACCTTTTTCCTTTTCAATTTGTTCTATATAATCTTTAAAGACTTTTGGACTTGGTACACCATGGCATATAATATCTACAGTTATTAAATTTTCATATTTCTTTTTTAAAAAGCTTTTTAATCCGGCTATTTGACATGGTGTTCCTGAGAAAAGTACGGTTTTTCCTTTTTCTAATATTATTTTTACCTCTTTAAATATTTTTCCCAAATTGCTTTGAACGTATTTTGAACCACTTAATTTACATAGTTCTTTTTCTTCTGAAATAATTATATGCTCCACTTCATGTTTTGAATTCATATATGCTCCACAAACAAAGCCCCCATGCTCTAGGACATTTTCTGCAATTGCAGAAAAAATTCCACCAGATGAACTTGACATTCTTTTTTTTTCATTTAATATCCAGCCCTCGTACACATTTTTAACTGTTTGGGTTTTATTTATGTTGAGTGTAGGACATACTTTTTTACATTGTCCACATTTATTACATGTTTTTTGGTTTATTACTGGTATTAAAAAACCGTTTTTATTTTCTTTAAATTCTATAGCATTTGTAGGACAAACATTCATGCAAGCTGTACATCCTATACACAATCGTTCATCAGTAATACGCATATTATTCCTCCTGTTTACAATGTATTATTTTAAATACGTTCTTCTCTAAAAGCAATTATTGCAACCTTAAATTTTCGTCTAATTTTAACAGGTATAATTTTTCTATATATTTTTACAAAAATATTAGATTTTTTTACTAGTGTATATTCATCTACATTTATTTTTTCTGGTATTCCTAACATTGTTTCCTTTTGTATTTCTTCTGGATTTTTTTCTAATATAAAATTATTACAACTGTATTTTTTTAATTGCTCTAAAACAATTTTTTTATTGTATTCTACATGGTGATTTTTTATTATGTCTTTGTAAATATTAATCATTCCATTTAAATAATTTTCTTTATTATAATTTTGTTTTGCATATTTAACTGACTTTTCACCTCTAATTTTTAATTCATTTGTATTATCTATGAAATATTCTAATTTTTGTGTAAAATTTTTCTCATCTACTGCTAGTCCACATTCTGGCGAATTAATTACTTCTGGTAATGCTGTTCCTTCTCCTGTTATTGATAATACTGTTTTGCCACAACTCATAGCTTCAATTGCCATTGCACCGAATGTTTCTTGTCTAGATGGCATTAGGAATATATCACATGCTTGATATAATTTTGCTACTTTTTTATCATCTGTTACCCAACCATATTCAATAATATTAAATTTATCAGCAAAGTCTTCTAATAATCCTTCTTCTCCAACAGCTATTATTGTAATGTTTTTTCTGCTTTTTATCTTAGATAATGCTTTTTTTATTATATCTAGTCCTTTATAACTCACGCTATCTTCTCTAAACATTATAACAAAGTTGTTTTCATTAATATTTAATTCTTTTCGAATATCATTCTTTATTGCTGGTTTGAAAATATTTTGGTCTGTTCCAAATGGTAAATAATATATTTTTTTATTTTCCCATATTGGAGATTGTTTTACTTTATTTTCCATCCACTTTGAAGCTACAATTGCTGAAATATTTGAATTTTGAATGGCATTCTTCTTTAATTCAAAATTCAATGCGGTATAATCATTGTCAATTGCAAACATTTTATTTAAATATCTACAATCTGCACAATGTGTTTTCCAACTATTACAATCAAAATGATGTACACAATGTCCACCCAAAAAGAATGGATCGTGTAATGTTATTACTGTAGGTTTTAAACTTGTCATTATTGGTAAATAATTTAAATCAATTATATTGTGTACCATGTGTAAGTGTATAATATCTGAATCCAGAAACATTTTTTGGCTGATTAAATCTTTTGTGGCTGTTTTTCTTGAAAAATCATAGTAGAATGTATTTATATCTTCAGATTGTTTATACCAAACTACTTGTTTAGAATCTACACCTTTATCTCTTAACATTTTGTGTAAATTATGTCCATTAAATTTATTGCCAATTAAATCATATGATGATATTTGTAAATTTGAAAACATCTTTTCAGTTATATATTTATATGCTATTGTATATCCAGCACAATCAAAGAATTCTTTCATATCTGCATAGAAATCAGCTCTACTTGGCGCTAATAAATTCATATCTTCTTCTGTTAGATTTTCAATTATTTTAATAAATAGTCTGCTATACTCCTCGTCTCCCTTATTATGACTTCTTCTTCCCTGCCTGTTAGATGAATCCCTTGCTGTAACTAAAACTTCTGGAATAAGTTTATGTGGGAATTTTAAAAAAGCTCTATAAAAGAATTCAAAATCCTGTGCAACCAATTCCTTTTCATCAAAAAGTCCTACCTCTTCGAAACATTTTTTTGGTATTAATAAAGTACATCCATGTGTTTGATTATAGATAATTGGATGAATATATGATCTTTCTCGATTTGGATAAGCTTTAATATGTTGAATATAATTTGTTTGATAAATCTTTTCATAGTTTTCATTAATTCCATCTAAATCAGTCATCATTATTGTGTTTTTATTGTTCAATTTAGATAATTCTTCAATTTGTCTTTTTATTTTGTCAGGATAATACATATCATCATGAGAAAGCCATGAGAAATATTCTCCTGTCATATGTGATATTCCTACATTAAGAGCTGTTGATGTTCCACCATTTTCCTTACGAAAGAATCTAATTTTATTACCATATGATTTTGCAATTTCCGCTGTCTTGTCTTTTGAACCATCATCTACTACAATTATTTCTAAATTATCATAAGTTTGTCTTAATGCACTATCTATAGATTCTCTTAAATAGTTTTCTCCATTGTATACTGGTATTATGATTGATACCTTTGGTTTAAATTCCGTATTCATATTATTACTCCTCATATTATTACTATAATCAAATTTAAATAATTTTATTAATATTTTTTCCACACTGTTCTATTTATATAATCTGTGTAGCTTAATATTATTCTTACCACTTTTGCTGCTACGTGGTCTGCATCGTAGTCGTTTACTATATGCATTTTTTCTTTTTGACTTGTTACTACATTTATTGCTGTTATTATATCTTTGCTTTCTAGTCCACTCATTATTAGTGTTCCTTCATCCATTCCTTCTGGTCTTTCGTGTGCTTGTCTTACTGTTATTGCTGGGAATCCTAGTATTGAAGATTCCTCTGTTATTGTTCCACTATCTGATATTACGCAAAATGCGTTTTGTTGTAATTTATTATAGTCTGCAAATCCTAATGGTTTCATATATTTAACAAGTTCGTTAAATTTAAAGTTTAAACTCTCTATTTTTTTTCTTGTTCTTGGATGTGCTGAGAATATTATTGGCATTTTGTATGTATTTGCTATTTTATTTATTGAGTTTAGTAGATTTTCAAAATTCTTTGGATTATCTACATTTTCTTCTCTATGTGTACTTAGTACAAAATATTTTCCTTTTTCTATTCCAAGTGTTTCTAATACCTTACTCTCTTCTATTGTTTTAGCATTTTTTCTTAATACTTCTTTCATACTTGAACCAATTTTTATTATTGTTTCTGGTCTTATACCTTCTTGTATTAAGTATCTTCTTGCATGTTCTGTTATTGTCATATTAATATCACTTGAGTGGTCTATTATTTTTCTATTTATTTCTTCTGGAACTCTTTGGTCAAAGCATCTATTTCCAGCTTCCATGTGGAATACTGGTACTTTGTTTCTTTTTGCTGAGATAACAGCCAAGCATGAGTTTGTATCTCCATATAGAAGTATAGCATCAGGCTTATGTTCTTTTATTAATTTATCTGAAATTGCTATTGTATTTCCTATTGTCTCTGCTGGTGTTTCTCCTGCTGCATTCATATATATATCTGGTTTTCTTATATTCATTCCATCAAAAAATATTTCATTTAATTCATAATCATAATTTTGCCCTGTATGTACTAAAATATGGTCTGTGTATTTATCTAGTTCTTCAATTACGCAAGCAAGTTTTATTATTTCTGGTCTTGTGCCTACTATTGTCATTACTTTCATTTTATTCCTCCATTTTTTTTATTAAATTTGGATATAAGTCTTCATTTTCTAATACCCAGTCTTTCATTTCTTTCACCATTTCTTCGTAACTTGGGATACGAAATCTATAATCATTTTTCTTTAGCGCAAGGCTTTTATCTGAGACATAACTATCATCATCTACAACCTTTGTTGATGGTTTAAAGTATTTTGCAAATAGTCTTAGTAAATCTGCTTTTGCAATTTTTTCTCCATTTACTGCATGGTACAGACCTGATAAGTTGTTGTTAATTGCTTCCTCCATACATTTTGCAAATTGTATTGTTGTTATTCCTGTCCATATTGCTTTTGAATAACCTTTTGTCTCTCCTTCTTGGTTCATAAACCATTGGAATAGCCCTATTCCTCTTGGATTTTCATCTGGTCCAACTATTGAAGTTCTAAGTGTCACAGTTCTATTATTATTTACTTCGCCTAGTGCTTTTGATTGGCCATAAAAGCTATATGCATCTTTAAAACTATCTACTGTATACCTACCTTTTTTACCATCAAAAACGCAATCTGTGCTTACGTGAATAAATTTGAAATTTGCTTTTTCTGATAGCTCATCTATATAATGTGGTAAATAGCTATTTACCAATACTGCTAAAGATTTGTTTGCTTCTGCAACTTTGTTTAATAAACCTATACAGTTTATAACAACTTGTGGTTTTATTCTATCTACTATTTTGTCTATATTCTTTATGTCTTCTGCTACGTCAAAATAATTTTCACTTTCTTTGTTTCTGCTTGTGAAATATACTTCATTACTTTGTTTTTCAAAGTATCTTCTAACTACGTGTCCTAGCATTCCTTCTCCGCCTAGAACTAAAATTTTCATTCTTCAATTTCCCCCATTTTAATTAATAATTTTATCATTCCGTCTACATCTAATCTTTGTGTATTATGTGATGTGTATTCTTGCATTTCATTTATTTTCTCATTTCCATGTATTTCGTATTTATTGTAATTTAAGTCTCTATTATCTGCTGGAACTCTAAAATAATCTCCTAAATCTTCTGCATTTAACATTTCTTCTTTTGTAACTAGAACTTCATATAATTTTTCTCCATGTCTTGTACCTATATGTTTAATGTTTTCTTCTACATTTTCCATTTTGCAAACTGCTTGTGCTAATGTTTCTATTGTTGCTGCTGGTGCTTTTTGTACAAATAAGTCTCCCTGTTTTCCATGTTCAAATGCATATATAACTAGGTCTACAGCGTCATTTAATGTCATCATAAATCTTGTCATTTCAGGATTTGTAATTGTTAATGGATTACCTTCTTTAATTTGTTTTCTAAATAATGGGATTACAGAACCTCTTGAACCCATTACGTTTCCATATCTTGTTCTACATATTATAGTTCCATTTTCTCCAACATTTCTTCCTTTTGCAACTGCAACTTTTTCCATTAAAGCTTTGCTCATTCCCATTGCATTTATTGGATATGCTGCTTTATCTGTGCTTAATACTATAACTTTTTTAACTTTATTTTCTATTGCAGCATCTAGAACATTTCCTGTTCCTATTATATTTGTTTGAACTGCTTGTAATGGGAAGAATTCGCAAGATGGTACTTGTTTTAATGCTGCTGCGTGGAATACATAGTCTACTCCTTTCATTGCTTCTTGTACACTATGTGCATCTCTTACATCTCCTATGTAAAATTTTAATTTGTCATTGTTGTATTTCTTTCTCATGTCATCTTGTTTTTTCTCGTCTCTTGAAAAAATTCTTATTTCCTTTAAATCTGAATCTAAAAATCTTTTTAGAACAGCATTTCCAAATGAACCTGTTCCACCTGTAATTAATAATACTTTGTCTTTAAACATATTTTTCCCTCTTTCTATTTTATATATTTTAATAACTTAGGATTTATTTTTTTCCATTTTGAAACAAAATAATCTCCTTTACTTTTAATTAACTTGTCGTGTTCTTTGCTACCACTTTTTGTGGTTTGATGTGGAAGATGTCCTACCCCTAAATATGTTGTATATGCAATTTCTAGGCCTTCATTTCTAACCTTTAAGGATAAATCTGTATCCTCATAACATGTTGGATCATAATGCAAATCAAAGCCTTCAATTTTATCAAATAATTCTTTTTTTAAAATCATACCACCTGTACCCAAATAACCTATATCACATCGATACAATCCTATTGGTGGCATATATTTATATGGGAAGCTGTCTACTACATGGTAAGAATATCCATCTTTATTAAACCAGCCTGCTGCCCAACCTAAAGCTCCTACTTTTTTATCTTTATTTAAGATTTCAATATATGGTTCTAGCCAGTATTTATGTAATATCCATTGGTCGCTATCTAAGAACATTATATATTCTTTAGTTGCATTCTTTACTCCTAAATTTCTACCTGATGAACATCCATTTTTTGAATTTCTATATAATTTAATCTTTTCTTTATATTTTTCTTGTAATAGCTCGTATGAACCATCTGTGCTTTGATTGTCTACAACTATTATTTCTACATTATATCTATCATTGAATTTTAGTATTGAGTCTAGGCAATTTTCAATGACATTTTTATTGTTATAATTTAATATTATAATAGAGATATTATCATAGAACTCTATATCACATTTTTTACTTTTTTCTAAATTTTGGATTATTTTAGAAGCTCTTGAATACCAATCATTTTCTGATATAAAGTAATTTCTTTCTTCTTTGTTAAAATCTATACCTTCATTTATCCACTTTATCCAGTCTTTGCTATCATTTGAGCAATTTACATTTTTGTATTCTAGAATATCATCTAGTGGCGTTGAAATTACAGGTTTATTCATAGCTATATATTCAAATATTTTTAGAGGAGATACATATTTCCCTATTTCATCTGTTTTAAATGGCAATATAGCATAGTCTGAATAGTATAAATAACTTGGAAGCTCTGTTTGTTTTTTTAATCCCAAGAAATGCACATTTTTTGGCATTTTCTTTACTATATCTATTATTCCTGCATAATCCCCTATTAAGTTTATTGATGTATCTTTACAATTTGTTGCTACTTGTTCTATAATTTCCCAATTAAACCAGCTTCCCCACAATGAGCCATAATAAATAAGTGTTTTAGAACCTTTAATTAAATCTTGTGGCTTTTCATATTCCTTTCGTGGTTCAAATAGGTCTGAGTCTACTGCATTTGGTAAGTATATTACCTGTTTGTTTAGAATTTTGTATTTTTCTAAATATTTGTTTATTTGTTCTACTAAAAGCTTTGCTGTTCCAACTAATACTGTTGATTTCTCCAAAAATTCTTTTAAAGCTTTTTCTGAAAAAAACATATTACCAAGAGAGGTTTCCCAATTATCTATGTTTTCATAAATAATTTTACTCTTCTTTTTTTCCGCTATTTTTAAAAATGGTAAAAACATATCCATTGGTGCTTCAAAAATGAAAATGCTATTTTCATCTATTTTATTTTCAAATTCTCCTAGTTTTAATTTACCTATCTTCTTATGTACTGTAACTGGTAATAACATTGAGTGTTTTACTGTTTCACTAGAATTAAATGCATAGTAATATTCTACTTGGTATCCCATATTGTTAAAGGTTTTGGCAAGCTGTGCTGCTCTTTGTCCTCCTCCTACATCAAAATACGGAATATTAGTAAATATGTATACTTTCTTTTCTGTTTTTGTTGTTATTACCTGCTTTTCTGTTTTAGATAGTTTATATACAGTATTTGATTTGCTAGGATTTTTAACTTTAAGCTTAAATGAAGTATACCTATATACTTTTTTAACTGTTTCTTTCAGTCCATTTTCTGTGTAATACTCTTTGACCTTTTGAATTTTTGAACTCATCAATTTTCTCCTATTTCATCTGACTATCATAATATTCTTTGCAAATTTCTTTTGCAGGTCCTATTTTTACTACTTGTCCGTGATTTAGCCATACTACTCTATCACATATTTTTTCTATTTGATTTAATGAGTGTGATACAAATAAAACTGTTGTTCCTCCGCCTATCATACTTCTCATTTTTGCTTCGCTTTTCTTTTGGAAAGATATATCTCCTACTGATAAAATTTCGTCTACTATTAATATTTCTGGGTCAACAACTGTAGCTATTGAAAATGCTAGTCTTGCTGTCATACCTGATGAAAAGTTTCTTACTGGCACATCTAAGAAGTCTTTTAATTCTGAGAATTCAACTATTTCATCGAATTTTTGCTCTATAAATTCTTTGGTGTATCCTAATACTGCACCATTTAAATATATATTTTCTCTTGCTGTTAGTTCCATATCAAATCCTGCTCCAAGTTCTATCATTGGGCAAATATTTCCATTTACTGTTACTTTTCCCTTTGTAGGTTTCATTACCCCTGCTATTACTTTAAGCATTGTTGATTTTCCTGCTCCATTACTTCCAATAAAGCCTATTACTTCTCCTTTTTTAACATCGAACGAAACATCTTTTAATGCCCAGAAATCCTCCTTTTTAGGTTTTTTACTTTTGGGTTTAAATAGATTTATAAAGAATAATTTTAGTGAGAAGTTTTTTTCTATTCCAAGATTAAATTTCATTGATACATTATCTACTTTAATCATATTTCCTCCTATTATACGTAATAAATAAATTTATCTTGAGTTTTCTTAAATACTATAACCCCAATTAGTAATACTGCTACTGATGATAGTAAACAAATTGTCCAAGTAAAAGGTTGTGGGATTCTCCCATATAATATAATTTCTCTTGCAAAATTGATATAATGATAGAGTGGATTTAATTTAAGCCATGGCTGTAATTCTTCTGAAATCATTTTTATATCATACATAATTGGTGTTAAGTATGTCCACATCATTACTATTATTCCATATATGTAAAACATATCTCTTAAAAATACTGATACTGCTGATAATATAAATCCCATACCTAGTGTGAACATAAATAAACATAAATACGCATATGGTAAAAATATATGATACCAATTTACACCTGTTCCTGTTGCTAAAAGCACTATGTATAGTGGAATTAGTGTGAGTAAGAAATTTATACCCACAAATAAGCATTTAGATAATGGGAATATATATTTTGGTATGTATATCTTGTTTAATAATCCAAAGTTAGCAACTACCGAACTCATAGATAAATTTGATGCTTCACTAAAATAATTAAACATAACTAAACCTGAAAGTAAATATGCTAAATAATTTACATTTGGTGTACTAAATTTAAACACATTTGAAAATACTATTGCCATTACTATCATTGTTAATATTGGGTATAATAAGCTCCATACTATTCCTAATACTGATCTTTTATATTTTACTTTAAAATCTCTTGATACTAATTGCTGTAATAAAAATGAATATTTTTTTAGATTTATCATAACGTTTTTTACGAACATACTATCCCTCCGATTTTTCGTCTAAATTATATAACAAAACATATAAATAATCAACCCTTTTTGCCTTTATTTTTTACGCAAAATTTAGGAACCCATAAGGGTTCCTAACGTAAAACGTAAATTGTAGATTATATTTAGTTACACATTTCTATTTGCGATTTCTATTGCCTTCGCAACCATAGAACCGCATTGTTTTGCAGATACATTTCCCCAACTACCATCACGTTTAACTACATCATATACTCCTAGTTCTTTTGCTATTTCTGCTTTTAGGTTTTCAGACATTAAGTTTTTATTTCCAGACATCAGCAATCCTCCTTTAAGAAAAATGAAATTTCATTTTTCTTAAAATTAGTTTGCTCAGAAACGCATAAAATACACTAGAAATTTTTTCAAATATTCTTAGTCTATTGCGTTAATATTCCATCTGGTGTGTCAATAATAACAAGTATGTTTTCTTCTTTACCAGTTTTTGCATTAACATATACTAAAAAGTCTGTACCATCCACTTTCCCTTTAAATTCATAGCAAAATATTTCTGTTTTCCATTCTGTTGGTATTATTGCTAGTCCTTCGCTTGTTATCTCTAATTTTTTATTTAGTGATGATTTGGCCTCCTGCATACTAATACTTGGCTTTTCTATATTTCTTTCCGTATGGTTATTTAAATAACCTGTTGTTTCCATCCCTAAAACTTCTCCATTATCTAGTGCTATTTTTACTTTGATTAAATCTGGATAAATAGTTACATTGTCTTGTTCATATGCATAATTTATTGTTACTGCCCCACCTTGTTTTAAATAGTAAGTTGGCTTCATATTTGGAATTCCTAAATTATTTAAGAAATTTTTACCAATTTTGTTTGCTTCATCTATCTGTATTTTTTCTTCTCCTATTTCACGGTTATAATTTGCAAGTACAATATGCCCGCCTTTTTTTGATACTGATATCGTAAGTGGATTATTTTTATCTCCATTTTTTATTGTAATGGTAAAATCATAAACTACAATATTTCCATTTTCAATTAAACCATTTGATTTAATTTCTTCAACTTTATCTTGACCTATAAAACTTATTGCTTTTTGTTTTGCTTCCTCCTCTGTTACGTCATCTCCAACTAAGCCCTTCTTTTCTGCGCTTTCCATATGTTCTGAATAGGCTCCATCATATATTAGTCCTTCATATTCTCCAAAGTTTTCATTTATATTGCTGAAACTTGTTGCAGATAAATTATCTACCTGTTGTGCAAATGCTGTATCAACATCATTTGTAAGTTCTTTCCAGCTTATTTTTCCATTTCCCATATCTATTATTAATTGTTCTAGTGTATTTTGCAAATCTGCTGAATAATCATGTAATTTTTTTAAATTGTCTAGCTCTTCTTGTGATAAATCTTCGCCATTTATAGCTTTTTTGGCTAAACTATGACTATAATCACTTACTTGATTTAGAAATCTAGCAGTATTTGCTAATTCATTTGTTGATATTGGAAGTTGAGCTAAATATACTTGTGCCAAGTTCGCTTCTCTCCATATGTGCATTAGTGTTTCTGCTCCTTGTTCTGATGAACTTGATATCATTGACTTTGCCAAATAATTTTCAGTATCATTTATATAATCAATTAATTCATATAATGCTAAATTATAGCTATTTTCTGTAGCAATTACATATTTGTTTCTTTGTTTATATAATAATATTCCCATTACTATTATTCCAATTATCAAAACTATTGCTACTCCATACATATAGTTTTTTTTCATTGTTTTAAAAATTTTGTTTTTCATTCTAATCTCCTTTACATATATTTTCTTAAAATATGCCAAATCTCGTCGGAGCTTTTATATTTATTCTAGATATAAAACTCCTGCGTTGGGCTACTTTCTTTTAAAAACAGCTCTATTTTCTTGAATTTATTTGCAAAAATGGTGTTTTCCAATAGTTTTAACTATTGTTTTTGACCATATCCATTTATTTGTCGCTGTGTTTGGATTAAAATAGTACACGCACCCATTCGTTGGATCCCAGCCATTCATTGCGTCTTGAGCTGCTTTATATACAGTTGAAGTTTCATCAATCGGATGATTTATTTGGCCATCTGATACTGCTGTAAATGCTCCCGGTTCATATATTACACCTGCTATTGTGTTCGGAAAATCAGGATGCTTTACTCTGTTTAAAATTACTGCTCCAACTGCAACTTGTCCTTCATATCCTTCTCCTCTTGCTTCTCCATTTATTGCTCTGGCTAAAAGTTGTATGTCTGAAGTTTGTCCTCCGCCTTGTGCAAATTCTTTTTTGGAATATGAAAATATAATTAAAGCTATTGCAATCAAAATGCTTATCGTCAAAATAAATATCTTTTTCATAACTCTCCTTTAATTTTCAATCTTCATTTATTTTTTCCTAATTTTTTTAAAATATTCTTTTTTTTGTAAAATTTATGTTATAATGTTTTTGGTGAAATTTATGAAGAAAATTTTAATTTTTTATGGTTCTTATGGCGGTGGTCACCTGTCTGCTGCTAGAAGTATCAAAGATTACATAGAAAAGAATTATTCAGATTATGAGATTAAGCTTGTAGATTGTGTTGAATATGTTAATAAACTTCTTAACAAACTCACTACTAAAGCATATATGGATTTTTCTAAGAATGCTCGATGGATTTGGAAGCATCTTTACTATGACTCTGAAAAAGGGAGTTTGTCTAGAATAAGTAATTCTATAAATAGATTAATGGCTATTAAATTAAATAAATTAATTCAAGAATATAACCCTGATTTAATTATTTCTACACACCCATTTAGTAGTCAAATGTGTGCCATTTTAAAGAAAAAAGGAAAATTCGATTGCACAGTTGCAACTGTTATGACTGATTATGCTCCGCACAATCAATGGATTGTAGAACACAATTTTATTAACTACTACTTTGTAGCACATGAAGGTATGAAAGATGAATTAATTAGAATGGGAATTGAACGTAAAAAGATTTTTGCAACTGGTATTCCTCTCTCAAGTAGATTTTTACTTAAGTATGATAAATCAAAAATTCTACATGAATATAATTTGAATTATGATAAAAAAACAATACTATTTTTCGCTGGCGGCGAGTTTGGTTTTGGAAAAGATAAAACATTTAACAGATTAAAAGCTATCATAGAAAAACTTCCAGAATTGCAAGTAATTGCAATTGCTGGTAGAAATAAAAAAATGAAGGAGCGTTTTGATAATTTAGTACAAGATACTCATACTGAAAATACCGTCAAAATTTTGTCATATACAAACCAAGTTCCAGAACTTATGAGTATTTCCGATTTAGTTATCACAAAACCAGGTGGACTCACAACCACAGAGAGCCTAGCTTCTGGCTTGCCACTTATCATAATAGATCCTCTTCCTGGTCAAGAGGAAGAAAATGCAGAATTTATTGAGAGAAATGGTGCTGGAATTTGGGTAAAGGAAAATGACAAGATTGAAGAAATTTTGTTAAATATATTCCAAGATTCTTCTAGGTTGGAAGAAATGAAATCTAAAGTTAAATCCATAGCTAAAAAGGATTCAACTAGAGATATATGCAAAACATTATTGGGATAAATTAAAACTCACCTCATATATTTATTAGAGGTGAGTTTTTTGTGTATATCTAATCTTTCAAACTGTGAACTTGTGGCTCTAGCTAGTAGTTTAGCCATTGCTATTTCTAATGAATGTAGCAAAGAAGATGTAGTAGTTTTAGCTGCTTTTTTCACCGCTCTGGGAGATAACCTAGCCATATTATCTTTATAAACATTTTTTTATCATAGCTCACGCCTTCCTTCTAATGCTTTGCTTAGAGTTACTTCATCTGTATATTCTAAGTCTCCTCCAACAGGTATTCCATGTGCTATTCTAGTTACCTTTATTCCTATTGGTTTGATTAGTTTTGATAAATATATAGCTGTTGCTTCCCCTTCTACTCTTGGGTTTGTTGCAATTATTATTTCATTTACATCTGTTTCTTTTAATCTTTCTAGTAGTTCTTTTATTTTTATATCCTCTGGACCTATTCCATTCATTGGTGATATTGAACCATGTAAAACATGATATACACCTTTGAATTCATGTGTTTTCTCCATGGCAACTACATCCTTTACATCCTCTACAACACAGATTGTGCTTTGGTCTCTCTTTGGACTTGAGCATATTGGACATGGGTCTGTATCTGTTATGTTAAAACATTTTGAACAATATTTTAAGTTCTTTTTTGCTTCGATTATTGAATTTATAAATTCCTGTGTATCTTCTATATTTAAATTCAACATATGAAATGCTAATCTTGTTGCAGTTTTATGTCCTATGCTTGGTAATTTTTCAAAACTTTCTATTAATTTTTCTATTGTTGGTGAATAGTATGACACTGTTTCCTCCTACATTAGTCCTGGTATATTGTATTTTCCAAATTGTGCTGATTGTGCTGTATCTACTTTTCTCATTGCATCATTTACACAGGTTATTATTAAATCTTGTAACATTTCTACATCGTCTGGGGTAACAACTTCCTTGTTTAGCTTTAGTTCTAATATTTGTTTTGAGCCTGAAACCTTTACACTTACTGCTCCTCCACCTGCTGTTGATTCAAATTCCTTTGCTTGTAATTCCTCTTGTGATTTTTCCATATCAGCTTGCATTTTTTTTGCTTCCTTCATTAATTGATTGATATTCATACCACCAAATCCTCCACCCATTCCTGGGAATCCTCCTCTTTTTGACATCTAAAATCATTCCTTTCCTTTATTCATTATTAATTATTTTTTTATTCGTCTATTATGTTGAAGGGTAAATCTTGTTCTTCTGCAAAGCCCTCTATTCCTTCTTTTTTTATTGATTCTGGATTTTTCGTTTTTTCTAGTATTTTTATTTGCATACTAGTGCCTTGTTTCATTGAAATAATTTTTTCCATTAATGCTTTATTTTCATTATCTTCTATGGTCTTTTTTGCGAAATCTGTAACTTTGCCTGGAAATTCTATTCCTATTACTAAATCATTTAATAAAACTCCTTTTGTTCCTATAAGGTTTGCATACATTGTCATTTTACCATTTTCTTTTATCTTATCCAATACCTCTTTCCAGTATGGAACATATTTACCTGAAGATTTTACTTTTTGTATTGTTTCTTCTGCTTTTGGTGTTTCCTGCTTTACTTGTGCTGGTTTAGATTCCTGTCTTTGTATTGTTTTTTTCTCTGCTACTTTTGCCTCTTGATTCTTAAGCTCTAAATTCTCACTTCTAGCCTCTAATTCCATACATTCTTTTATAATTCCAATTTGGAATATAATATTCTTTTGCGTTGAAGCCTTCATATTATTTGCCAAGTCTGATAATTTATATATTAAGTTTAAAAGTCTTTCCTTTGTAGGTTTTGAAGATAATTCTTTTATAAACTCTATGTCCTCTTTACTGTATAAATCCAGCTCTTGAGTTGTTTTATATATCAAGGTGTCTTTTACATATTTTATAATTTCCCATAAGAGATTATCTAAATCTTTGCCTTCTCTAATAATTGTATTTGTTATTTCAATTGCTTTTTCAGGTTCTTTATCTATAATGCTTTTTACAAGTCCCTTTATTAACTCTAGTCTTGGCATTCCTACTAAGTCTCTAATTTTATTTTCATCTATAATCCCTTCTGTATCTTGGCTACATCTTTCTAATATGCTTATTCCATCCCTTAGAGCTCCCTCCGCTAATGTTGCAATCATTTTTACTGCTTCTTCTGTTATTTGTATTTCGCTTTCTTTGCATATTACTTTTAACCTTTTAATTATATCCTCTACAGATATTCTCTTGAAATCAAATCTTTGACATCTTGAAAGTATTGTTGCTGGTAGCTTTTGAGGTTCTGTTGTGGCTAATATGAATTTTACATGCTCTGGTGGTTCTTCTAGTGTTTTTAAAAGTGCATTAAAAGCTCCTGTTGATAGCATATGAACCTCATCTATGATATATACTCTATATTTTGCAATTGTTGGTAAAAAGTTTACCTCATCTCTAATTGCTCTAACGTCCTCAACACTATTATTTGAAGCAGCATCCATTTCAACTACATCGGTTAATGAGCCATTTAAGATTGCTCTGCAAATTTCGCACTCATTACAAGGTTCTCCATCTTCCTTTGGATTTAAGCAATTAATAGCTCTTGCCATAATTTTGGCTGCTGATGTTTTACCAGTTCCTCTGCCTCCACTAAATAAATATGCATGTCCCACTCTTTTAGCAATAATTTGATTTTTTAGCGTTTTTGTTATGTGCTCTTGTCCTACCATTTCGTTAAAACTTATTGGTCTAAATTTTCTATATAATGCAGTGTACGACATACTTTTCCTCCTATAACTCAAGTTAACCTCTCTATGGAAAGCAACTCACATAAATTTTACCATTTATCGCTGCTTCCTTCCGGACCTGACGAGGTTCATAGCT
>USJO01000001.1 GCA_900555075.1 uncultured Clostridium sp. | reverse complement strand
TTTAAAAATTTCATCAAAATCAAACCCAAATTCAGTAGCAGGAGCAATTGCAGGACTAGTAAAGGAGAACAACAAAGCAGAGATGCAAGCAATAGGCGCAGGAGCGTTAAATCAAGCTGTAAAGGCGGTAGCAATAGCAAGAGGATTTGTTGCACCAGCAGGAGTAGATTTAGTATGTATACCAGCTTTTGCAGAAGTAGAGGTAGAAGGAGAAAATCGAACAGGAATGAAACTCATAATAGAGTCTAGAAAATAAATTAAATTAATGTCAATGGGGACGGAGTATTTTGACAAGCATTTATGAACATTTGCATAGATAATGTCAGGAGACTTCGTCCCTATTAGCATAAAAAGAGAGGAAATTATTGTGAATACAAAATATTTTAAAAATGTTTTTATAATTACAATAGTTATACTAATAATAGTAGGAATATATGTCGTTTACATAAAAAACAATATTAAACAAAATAGTGTTCAAGTTCAAAATAAAGAAATAGTAATATCAAAAGAAATAATCATAGGAATAACAAATTTTGATACTATAAATCCAGTTTTAACCAAAAACCTTGAAATTCAACACATAACAAAATTAATATATGAGCCATTAATAAACATCACACAAGATTTTAATACAAAACCGGAAATAGCAGAGGAATGCTCAAAAATAAATGACTTAACATATTTAATAAAATTAGATGAAAATAAAAGATGGTCAAATGGCAAGCCAGTAACAGTAGAAGATGTAGAATACACAATAAAAAGTATAAAAGATTCAGATTCAATATACAAAGAAAATGTAAAACAAATTGAAAATATCGAAAAAGTAAATGAAGATACTTTTAAAGTACATTTAAGAGAACCGGTAGATTTTTTTGAATACTTATTGTGCTTTCCCATAATAAAAGAAAATCCTCAAAATCCTAATATACCAATGCACACAGGAAAATATCAAATTACAAATATAAACGAAAATCAAATAATAATAGAGGGAGAAGAACAAACAATAATCATAAAAATTTTAAAAAACACAACAGAGCTATATAATGACTTTACAAGAAAAAATGTAGATTTAATAATAACAGGAAATACAAATTATGAAAAATATATAGGAAACATAGGATTTGAAGAAAAAAAGATAATAGGCAGAGAGTTTTACTATATATCATGTGAGAATATAGATAATACTGAAACCAGAAAAACTTTAAATAGTAATATAAATAAAGAAAAATTAGTATATGATTTGTACAATAGAAAATACATAGTAGTCGATTTTCCATTAGAATATGGAAGTTATTTAAATAAAGAAAAAACTATAAAAAATGTTGAAACTACAAGTAATCAAGAAACCTTTACACTTTTTACCAAGTCGGAGAATATAGAAATAGCAAAAAAAATAAAAGAGCAATTAGAAGAAAAAAATATAAAGATAAAAATACAAAACTATCAAAACACAAAAGCAGATTTATTATTAAAAAAGGAAATTGTACCAATAACACCAGAGATAAGACAATACTTTAAAAATGAGCAAACAAAAGAAAGAATAAGAAAAACTGTATTGATAGAAAATAAAGAAATATTAAAAGAAGAATATAATAAAATAATTGACGATTACTATAACGAAATTCCATTTATAAGCTTATATTTCAACACTTACATAATACTTCACACAAATACTTTAAAAGGTGATTTTTCAGGTAATTGGTATAATATGTTCTACAACATAAATACGTGGTACAAGATAATATGAATATTATAAAAGGTATTGCAATTAAAATATATGTTGTGTAAAATATATGTTAGAAATTATGGAGGAACTTATTATGAACAATTATGTAACAATAATAGGAGGGGGATTAGCAGGTTCAGAGGCAGCTTATCAAGTAGCCAAAAGAGGAATAAAAGTTAAACTATATGAAATGAAACCAGAAAAATTCTCACCTGCACATAGCAGTAATAATTTAGCAGAAATTGTATGTAGCAATTCATTTAAATCAAATAGTATAACAAATGCTTGTGGACTATTAAAGGAAGAATTAAGAAAGCTAGATTCATTATTAATTAGAGTAGCAGATGAAACAAAGGTACCAGCAGGACAAGCTTTAGCAGTAGATAGAGAAAAGTTTTCTAAAAGAATTACAGAAGAAATTAGCAACAATTCCAATATAGAAATAATAAGAAAAGAAGTAGATAAAATAGATGTCAAAAATGGAATAGTTATAATTGCAACAGGACCACTTACCTCAGAAAAAATGGCAGAGCAAATTATAAAGCTCACAGAAAAAGAAAGACTTGCATTTTATGATGCAGCAGCACCAATAATTGAAAAAGAAAGCATAAATTTCGACATTGCATTTTATGGAGATAGATATGGGAAAGAAGGAGATAGCAGTTATATAAATCTTCCAATGAATAAAGAAGAATATGAAAGGTTCTACAATGAGCTAGTAAATGCTGAAGTAGTAACGCTACACGATTTTGAAAAAAAGGAAATATTTGAAGGATGTATGCCCATAGAAGTAATGGCCAAAAGGGGAGAAGACACCATAAGATTTGGACCATTAAAGCCAGTAGGTTTTACAGACCCACGAACAAAGTCAAGACCATATGCAATAGTTCAACTAAGACAAGATAATAGTAATGGAACTCTATACAATATGGTAGGTTTCCAAACAAACTTAAAATTTGGAGAGCAAAAAAGGGTACTTTCTATGATACCAGGATTAGAAAATGCGGAATTTGTAAAATATGGAGTAATGCACAGAAATACATTTATAAATTCTCCAGAGCTATTAGATAATACATATAATTTAAAACAGAATCCAAACATATACTTTGCAGGACAAATAACAGGAGTAGAAGGATATGTTGAATCAATTGCATCAGGACTAGTTGCAGGAATAAATGTAGCATTTGACTTTAGAAACAAAGGGAAAAAGATTATGTTTCCAAAAGAAACAGTCATTGGTGCATTATCCCAATATATATCAACCACCAATTTAAACTTTCAACCAATGAATGCAAATTTTGGAATATTACCTCCATTAAAAGAAAGGATAAAAGATAAACAACTAAGATACAATAAAATGGCAGAAAAATCACTGACAATTTTAAAGAATTATCAAAAAATGATTGAATTTTGATTTGGAAAATGTTACAATTAATATGCACTAAAATTCGACAAGAAATATGTTTTAGGGGGAAATATCATGAAGGATATTAAAATTTTTGCTTGTAATTCAGCAGAAAGTTTCACACAAGAGATATGTGATACATTAGGCTTACCGTTGGGTAAGAAAGAATCGTTTAAATTTACAAATGATAATAACTTTGTTCAGTTATTAGAAACAGTTAGAGACCAAGATGTTTTTATAGTACAAACAACAATGCCACCAGTAAATGAAAGAATAATGGAATTATTAATAACAATTGAAGCGGTAAAACGAGCATCAGCAAAAAGAATAACAGTAGTTTTACCATATTTTATGTATTCAAGGTCAGATAAAAAAGATCAACCACGAATACCAGTAACAGCAAAATTAATGGCAACCTTATTAGAAGCAGCAGGAACAGATAGAATAATAACATGCGACTTACATAATTCAGCAATACAGGCATACTTTGATATTAATTGTGATAGACTAACTGCAAAACACTTATTAGAAAAATACTTTAAAAATAAAAATTTAGAAAACATAGTAGTAGTAGCAACAGATGCAGGAAGTTCTAAAAAAGCGTATAAGTATTCTCATTTCTTCGATTGCCCACTTGCATTGATAGATAAAAGAAGAGATGACAACAATGATAGAGCAGTAGCAACTAACATAATTGGAGATATAAAAGGAAAAACAGCTTTAATATTTGATGATGAAGTGAGCACAGCGGGAACATTAGTTGAAGCGGCTAATATATTAAAAGAATATGGAGCAAAAGAAATATATGCAGGAGCAACACATGGAGTATTAGTAGGACCTGCAATTGAAAGAATAAAAAATTCTCCAATAAAAGAATTAGTTGTAACAAATACAATTCCAATTGAACCAGAAAAAATGATAGATAAAATAAAAGTGGTTTCAATAGCACCATTATTTGCAGAAGCAATTAAGAGAATAAATGAATCAAATCCTTTAGGAGATTTATTCGAATATGATAAATAATTTAAAAGTACTAAATAGGAGTTTTTCTATTTAGTACTTGTTTTTAACATATCATTTTTTAAGTTCCATAAATCCTGAGATAAATCAACATAGAATTTATGTGGATTATGAATACGTTTTACTTCCTCCCATAAAATATCTAATTCCTCTTTACAGTGATTAGATATTTCAGTTAGTGTAGGAGAATTGTATACTAAATTACCACCTTTAAATATCTGCTCCTGCAAAGGTTTAAAGGTGTAATTAACTAACGTTTTCTTTCTCCAAGGGTTTTCAGGATCAAATATAACGTAATTAGAAGTTGGAATAATTTCGTCAGCTAAAGCAATAACATCTGCCAAAGCCATATTAGTGTCTTTGGAATAGAATCTATATACTTTTTTGAAACCTGGATTTGTAATTTTTGTTACATTTTCTGAAATTTTAATTTTTGGTATAATCTTAGAATCCTTCTCAAGGGCACACAATTTATAAACCCCACCAAAAACAGGAGTACTTTTAGCAGTAATTAAATTTTCACCAACACCAAAAGAGTCAATTTGTGCATCTTGTTCTAGCAATGAGTAAATTATATTTTCGTCTAAAGAGTTACTTGCACAGATTTTACAATCCTCAAAACCAGCTTTATCAAGTCTTTTACGAACCTCCTTAGATAGATATGCTAAATCACCACTATCCAATCTTACAGCCTTTGGTCTAAAACCTTTTGGAAGTAGAACGTCATTAAAAACTTTTATAGCATTTACAATGCCTGATTGAATAGTATTGTAAGTATCAATAAGCAAGGTACAATCATCTGGATACATTTCAGCATATGCCTTAAAAGCATCATATTCAGAATCAAAACTTTGTATAAAACTATGCGCCATTGTACCACTAGCTATTGCTCCGAATTCCTTTGCTGTATATGTACAAGAGGTCCCAATACATCCGCCAATAACTGCAGCCCTAGCACCAAGAACAGCTGCATCAACAGAATGGGCACGCCTTGCACCAAACTCCATAACAGGTCTACCTTTTGCAGCAGACACAATTCTAGTAGTTTTAGTAGCAATTAAAGATTGATGATTAATAATCATTAAAAGCATTGTTTCTAAAAGTTGAGCTTCAATAATTGGAGCTCTTACAGTAAGTAAAGGTTCATTAGGAAAAATAAATGTACCTTCAGGAATAGCCCAAACATCACCTGTAAATTTAAAATTACTCAAGTAATCTAAAAAACCATCGGAAAATTTATTTAAACTTCTTAAGTAAGAAATATCTTCAGCATCAAATCTTAAGTTCTTAACATAATCAATAACCTGCTCTAGCCCTGCACAAATAGCATAACCACCGGCCATCCGGTATTTTTCTAAAAAAAACGTCAAAATATGCAATAGTATTTTGCATATTATTTCCAAAATATCCATTAGACATAGTAAGTTCATAAAAATCTGTAACTAAACTTAAATTCTTTACATTCATATAAAAACCTTCCTTTAATCAAAACAATTATAACATTAATGTCAAGCAAATAGATTAATGAATAAAATTTAGTATAAAAGAGATAAATAGAGGAAAAATAATTACAAACATCAAAATTGACTAAACATATAATTGATAAGTAGCATATAATATGATAATATAAGAATACAAATAAGTTAATAATATTTCCCTGCATAGTGCGAACGAAGAGAAATTTTAGAACCAACAGTTAAGGAAAGGGAGTCCAAAGCTCTTGATATGGCGTGCAAGCTTACACAGAGAAACTGTAGTAAGAAGCCCATGAGTATTTAAGGCAGACACCCACCTGTGTAAGAGCAGGTCCTTAAAATTTCTATCAAAACGGCTAAGGCGGGGAACTTTTTTTGCTTTTAATTAATAATGAATAATAACAACTTATTAGAAAGAAATCCGAAAAATTACTTATTAAATTATTCTCATTTTTAGAATAGAATTATTATTTTAAAAAATGTATTTCCTTTCAAAATGTAAAAAAAATGTGATAAAATAATAAAAATTGTTTTTTTTGTAACAAAAGTGCTTACAATTTTGTCTTATTAAAAAGGAGGAAAAATTATGCAAAATATGAAACAAGTTTATGAAGAGCATTTCAATACAGTATATAAATATTTACTTTGTTTAACACATAATGCCAATTTTTCCGAAGAATTAACTCAAGAAACCTTTTTGAAGGCATTAGAGCATATTGATACATTTAAAGGCAATTGTAAAATTTCTGTATGGTTGTGTCAGATTGCAAAAAACCTAATGATTAACGAGCAAAAGAAAAAAGATAACACTCTTTTGCAAGTAGATGAAACTATTGAAAAAATTGAATCAACATATAATACAGAAAACTTAGCAATAAAAAATGAGGAAAAGCTCAGATTGTATAAAAAAATACAAAAGTTAGATAAAATTTCCAAAGAAGTAGTTTATTTAAGGATCACTGGTGAACTAAGCTTTAAAGAAATTGGGAACATATTAAATATGACCGAAAACTATGCTAGAGTAACATTTTACAGAGCAAAAAAAAAATTAGAGGAGGTTGATGAAAATGACAAATCAAAATTGTAAAATAGTACAAGACTTATTACCTAGTTACATTGATAAATTAACTTCAAGCGAAACAAACAATTATATTGAACAGCATTTAAGAGAATGCAAGGAATGTCAAAAATGTTTACTTGTAATGAAAAAAGGCTTAGAAACAGAGCATCTAAAAGATGTTAAGCAAATTGACTATTTGAAAAAATACAAAAATAAAATGAGACTTTTAAAATTGATATCAGCTTTAGTAGTTGTATGTTTAGTTCTGTTTACTGGTATCAAGGTTTACAAATGGCAAGTTTTATTAAAAATATATAAGCACAATGTTAATTATGAATTAGGAACTAACTATAAATTAACACAAAGAGATGGCAGTACAGGTATAATTACTGAAAAATATTACAAAAATGGAATTCGCTTAGTAAAAAGAAGTGATGGGATAATTATATGGGAGAATTCCAAAGAAAAATATTTTATTGATGAAAATAAAAAAGCCTATATAGAGCTACAAAAAGATGAGCCTCCAGTATTAGATTTTGATACCACTGCAACAATCGGCGTAAGTCAAATTTTAAACGAAACCATTTCTAAATCTGAATTATTATTGCTAACTTTAAAAAATACTATTGACATTCACGTAGAGGAATATGGAAAACATAAATGTATTGTACTACTTTTAAATAATGAAAAAATTTGGATAGATAAAGAATCACTTTTTATATTAAGAGATGACTTCGAAGGAAAAAGCAATGAATTTAGTATAGAAACAAATACTGTAACAGATGATGAATTAGTAAAACCAAATATAGAAAACTTTAAAAAGCTAAATAAGTAAATTCAAATAAGAACTCCCTTATTTTAGGTGGTTCTTATTTTTATTGATTTATAAATGTATAAATAACGCCTCTAAGTGAGGCGTTATTTCAGGATGCTTATTGGATATTAATTATTTGATTTTACCAGTTATATACCCAGCAACTAATAGTAACCTCTACAAATGTTGTAAAAGAAACAGTATAATTGCCAGATACTGCATTAGAAAAAGCAGGGCTAATTATTTCATTACCGTTTTGAGGTAATACCCCCATTTTACCAATAGTGTCCAGGGTCGAATGATCCCAAACAACACGTCCATTAGGATCTGTAACCTTGAACCATACAGCCTGCTGTTGATCCGGGCTTGTAATCCTTATCGTAATTTTACCCGAAGACCCCTCTGTGGGAACATTAACGTTAAAAGAACCAGCATACCCAGTTCCAGAGTTATATCCCATAGACCGAGTGGCATTCCCTTTGTCCTTGGAAGTATCTACTCCTGCAAAGGCAGGAATAGTAATGGCAAAGCAAAGGGCAATAATCAAAGTAATAGTAAGAAAATGTTTCATTCTGTCTCCTTTCTTGTGTGTGGCATCCTGAACTTAATGAATAAGCAAATATTATTATATTATAAAAAAGTAAAAAAGCAATATTGACTACTAAGAATTTTTTCGTTTGTGTTACTATTTACCCTTAATTTACTAAATTCTAGCCCAATCTCGTCGGAGCATTTATATTTATTATAAATTGAGCCCACGATGGATACGCCTACGATGTTTTTCGGGAGTCCTCAATTTATTCTAAATATAAAACTCCTGCGTTGGGCGAATTTTTAGTAGTAAGTCTTAAATGGTAACTAATTATTTGTAAATATTTTTTAAAAGTATTGCAAATAATAAGACTATGTGATATAAAGAATATATAAAATTTGAAAGGAGAAATAATATGGATTTAGAAAATAATACACCAGAAATGGATGAAGAATTAGATAACATAATAATATTAAATGATGAGGACGGTAACGAAGTAAAATTCGAGTTTTTAGATCTAATTAAATATAGTGGAGAAGAATATGTTGTACTTCTACCAGTAGAGGAAGATGAAGATGCTGATGAAGTAGTAATATTAAAAGTAGAAGATACAGGTTCAGAAGATGAAGAATCTTATATTGGAGTAGATGACCAAGAAGTATTAAATGCGGTTTTTGCAATATTTAAAGACAAATTTAAAGATGAATTTAATTTTGTAGATTAGAAAAAATAGCCTTCAAAAAACTGAAGGCTTAATTTTTTGTATGTAACAAGGATAAGTAACTTTTAAAATATTATCCTTAATATTGCAAACAGAAAATCCAGAATATAAATTCTGGATTTTGTAATATTTATCTCTTTGAGAATTGTGGTGCTTTTCTTGCCTTTTTAAGACCGTATTTTTTTCTTTCTTTCATTCTAGCATCTCTTGTTAAGAAGCCACTTGATTTTAGAATTGGTCTATATTCTGAATTAGCTCTTAATAAAGCTCTTGCTATACCATGACGAATAGCTCCTGCTTGACCACTAATTCCGCCACCTTTTACTGTACAAACAACATCAAATTTATCTAAAGTATTTGTAGCAACCAAAGGTTGTTTTACTATAACTTTTAATGTTTCAACACCAAAATATTCATCTAAAGCTTTATCATTAACAGTAATAGAACCATTACCATTAACTAATCTAACTCTAGCAATTGAATTTTTTCTTCTACCTGTTCCAATAAATGAAGTTTTTTCTGCCATATTATTTTACCTCCCAAACTATAGGTTTTTGTGCTTGATTTTCATGTTCGCTACCACTATAAATTCTTACTTTATTAATCATTTGTCTTCCTAATCTATTTTTTGGAAGCATACCTTTGATAGCAAGCATCATAGCTTTTTCAGGATTATTTTCTAACATATTTCTAGCTGAAATTTCCTTCATATTTCCAATATATCCTGTATGATGTCTATAAATTTTCTGGTCTAACTTTCTACCTGTTAAAACCACATTTTGTACATTTAATATAATAACATGATCACCTGTATCTACGTTAGGTGTAAATGTAGGTTTATGTTTTCCTCTTAATAATTTTGCAGCTTCTGCAGCAACTCTACCTAGTGATTTACCACTAGCATCAATAATATACCATTGTCTTTTAATATCATTACTCTTAGCTGAGTATGTAGTATTATTCATTGATAATTTCCTCCAATCAAAATTTAAAATATAGTTTATATAAAATATATTCATACTAACAGACTACCGGGCAAGGGTCTATTGATAAAAATATTTTTTGCCACCTAACTAGTATAATATAAAAGCAACAAAAAGTCAAGCAAAAACTAGCAAATTTGTAAAAAAAATGACTTGAAAGGTGAATTGTAAAAGTAAAATATAATTTGTAAAACTAACGTCTATTGTAAGATTAATATCTAAAAATAGGCGTTTTTTGATATAAATGACTTGAAAAAGCAAAATATTTTAAAAATGTATTGACAAGGCATGAATAAAAGTAGTATAATCTTAAATGTCGCAAGACAAATGCCAGTTTAAGTAAATGCAGATGTGGCGGAACTGGCAGACGCACAGGACTTAAAATCCTGCGGACTAATAATCCGTGCCGGTTCGATTCCGGCCATCTGCACCAAGAGAGAGTAAAAGCTCAAGCAATTCTTACTCTTTCTTTTTTTGCATTTTTAGTAATCTGCTAACTAATTATTTTATAAAACCTATCAAAAATCTCCGACTTCAGTGACATTTTCAGACAGTCTGACGTTCCCATTGATAAAACAAATAAAAATTCTCAAATTGTTAATAATATTAGTAAAAAAGGAGGAAATTTTATGGAGAATAAAAAGAAGGAAAATCAAGTTGATAACTTAATGAATTTAGTAGAAAGGCATACTAGGACAGAAAGACATCTAGAACAATATTCAGAAATTGGAGACAAAGATAGTAAAAATAGAGCAAGAGAAAAGCAAGAAGTTAGAGAAGAAGAAATGCAAAACTTGAAAGGTAAAATAATAAATGAAAATGAAACAAAAATTGAACAGGTAGAAAATTTAGTAGATAACTACAAAAGTACACAATGTTATATGGAGGACAATTATGAAAAAATACCTGAAGAAAGACTAAAAAATATGCAATACAAACAAAACAATAGGAAAGAACAAATAGAAAGTTTATCAAAAAATATTTATAATGATAAAAAATAAAGTCAAGACACCACCTAATTGTAAGATGGTGTCTTTGTTAACTTTAAGGTTATAAAATATTTTTTTACTTTATAAAAAATTATGATATTTTAAATGATTTGTAGAAAATCTAATATTAGAGTAATTGCTTTTATCTTAATTTTATGATATATTATAAAAAAATAAAGGATAAGATAAATTACAGAAATAGAAAAACGTGGTATGCCTTCAAGAAAGAAGCTTAATATAAGAATAATCCAATAAAAAAGAGGAAAAATATGGAGCAACAGTACATTTTAGAAAACGCAAAGTCATTTAAACCAGTACATATATTTGAATGTGGACAATGCTTTAGATGGAACAAAGAAGAAGATGGAAGCTACACAGGAATATTTAAAAACAATGTCATAAATGTAAAGCAGGAAAATCAAAACATAATATTTTCAGGAAACTGTAGTGGAAATATAAAAGAAATATGTATAGAGTATTTTGACTTAAACGCAAACTACGAAGAAATAAAAGGTAGGTTATCTAAAATAGATAATTATTTAAAAAATAGCATAGAGTATGGCAACGGTATTAGAATATTAAAGCAAGATTTATGGGAAACGCTAATATCTTTCATAATATCTGCAAACAATAATATTCCAAGAATAAAAACAATAATAGAAAGAATTTCAAAAGCATATGGAGACAAAATAGAATTTCGAAGGAAAGATTACTATACATTTCCAACTCCTGAAAAACTTAAAAAAGTAGGAATAGATGATTTTAGAAACTTAGGACTTGGATTTAGAGACATTAGAGTATATGAAACAGTAGGAAAAACCTTAAGAAATGAAATAGACTTAAACAAATTAGAAAAAGAAGAAAGCGTAGAAACTCTAAGAGAAAAACTACTAGAAATTCCAGGAGTGGGACCAAAGGTAGCAGATTGTGTTATGCTATTTGCTTTGAAAAAATATGAAGCTTTTCCAGTAGACGTATGGGTAAGAAGAGTAATTTCTGAATTGTATTTTGATAATCAGGAGCAAAAACCAAAAAAAATACAAGAATTTGCTAAAAAACAATATGGAAATTTAGCAGGACTTGCACAACAATATCTTTTTTACTGGAGAAGAGACATAGCATAAAGAACTTGCAAAGTGGGAACATTGCATTTATAATTATAATTTTAAGGGAGGAAATATGCCTGTAACTTGGCTAATAATGATAATAAGTATAATTTGTGTAATTATATGTTTAATATTACTATTAGGTAAAAAACTATGTGATATGGCAACGAAGACAGAAGTTACTCAAAAGTACTCAAACCTAATATTTACATCGGAACAAAAAGTTGATATGGAGAAAACAAATAATGAAGCCACAAAATGGCTTGAAGAAAATGCAAAAGAGGTTGAAATAATTTCTAAAGATGGATTAAGATTAAAGGGATATGAAATAAAGGTAAGAGAAAAGTCTAATATTTGGGTAATTACTGTACATGGATATATGAGTAAAGGTTCTGATATGGTAAAATATGCACAAAAATTCAACAGCTTTGGATACAACGCTTTAATCATAGATTTAAGAGCACATGGCAAAAGTGAAGGCGAATATATGGGAATGGGATGGCTCGATCATTATGATTTGGAAATATGGATAGATAAAATAGTACATGAAAACGAAAATCCAAAGATAGTATTATATGGAATATCGATGGGAGCAGCAACAGTATCAATGGCAACAGGTGATGACCTTCCAAAAGAAGTAAAAGTATGTATAGCAGATTGTGGATACAGTTCAGTTTGGGAGGAATTTAAAGTTCACTTAAATAAAATCTTTCATATACCACCATTTCCGTTATTATATACAGCAAGCCTTATGAGTAAAATATATTTGGGATACAGTTTCAAAGAAGCATCAACAATAAAGCAAGTAAAAAAATCTGTAACACCAACTCTATTTATACACGGAACAAAAGATAAATTTGTACCTTTTTTTATGTTTAATGAAATATACAAAAATGCAAATTGTAAAAAACAAAAATTGGAGATAGAAGGTGCAGGACATGGAGAAAGTAGTGACAAAAATCCAAAAAAATACTGGCAAACAATACAAAACTTCATATACAAATATATAAGATGAAATGCTTATAAAGAGAGGAGAATAAAAAATGATACAAAATATAGAAACATATGTGCTTTTATTTACAATATATTCTATAATGGGATGGCTGATGGAGGTTGTATTAGGATTAATACAACACCATAAATTTGTAAACAGAGGTTTTTTAATAGGTCCATACTGCCCAATATATGGTTTTGGAGGAGTTGCAATAACACTTTTACTTGGAAACTTTATGCAAACAATGGAAAAAGTAAGTTTATTGGATAGCATATGGATTTCAACAATTGTAATAATGTGTATATGTGGAACACTTGAGTATGTAACAAGCTATCTAATGGAAAAATTATTTCATGCAAGATGGTGGGATTATCATAGATTTAAATTGAATATAAATGGAAGAATATGTTTAGAAACTTTATTACCTTTTACAATTATAGGTCAAATTATATTAAGATATGGAAACCCTGTATTTTTAGGACTCATAGGGAATATAAACCAACCATGGCTACATATTATAACAATAATAATAATCTGTATCTTTGCAACAGATGCATCAGTTTCATATAACATAATACATTCATTCAAGAAAATATCGAACGAAGCAAAAGATAACACAGAAGAAATTACAAAAAAGGTTAAAGAAATCATAAGCAAAACTTGGAGAGGAAGAAGATTGGTATCAGCTTTCCCAAATGTTGATATAGATATAATTAGAGAAAGAATAAGAAAAAGAGTAGAAGAAAGCAAAGAAAGAATAGAAAAGAAAAAAGAAGAAATAGAAAAGATAATTGAAGAAAGAACAAAAAGAAAATAAGATTTAGATTTTCCATAAAAACTATTAACATTTAATTATGTGTTCAAATATAATGTAATTAAACACATAATTAAATTTTCATACAAGGAGAACAATATGAAGAAAGATTTTATAAAACTAATTATAAGTATAATATTTACCACAGTCGCATTTTTTATAAAGGAACATTGGATTAGAGTAGCACTATTCTTAATTGGCTATTTGTCAATTGGATATAAAGTAATATTTGAAGCTTTGAAAAACGTAAGAAAAAAAACTTTCGGAGAAGAATTTTTAATGAGTATAGCAAGCATTGGAGCATTCACAATAGGAGAGTACCCAGAGGCAATTGCGGTAATGTTATTTTTCCAAGTAGGAGAAATGTTTGAAGAATATGCAGAAGATAGATCTAAAAAATCGATAGAAAGTTTAATGAACTTAAAACCAGATACTGCAAATGTTAAAGAAAGAGAGAAAATTGTAACAAAAGCACCGGAAAAGGTAAAAATCGGAGATATTATTCTTGTTACACCAGGAGAAAGAGTACCTTTAGATGGTATAGTGGTGTCAGGGGAAGCTTTAATAGATACGTCTGCACTAACAGGAGAATCTGTACCAAGAGCAGTAAAAGTAAATTCCGAAATACTAAGTGGTGTAATTGATACAAATGGGGTTTTAGAAATAAAGGTTACAAAGGAATTTCAGGAATCAACCTTAAGCAAGATATTAAACTTAGTAGAAAATGCAGGGGAGAAGAAAGCACATACAGAAAAATTTATAACAAAATTTGCAAGAATCTATACCCCTATAGTTATATTACTTGCAGTACTTATATTGGCATTTCCAACCATTATACTAAAACAAGACTTGAATACTTGGCTATATAGAGCACTATCATTCTTAGTTGTATCATGTCCATGTGCACTTGTAGTATCAGTACCACTAAGCTTCTTTGGAGGGATAGGTGGAGCATCAAGAAGAGGAATTTTAGTAAAAGGAAGCAATTACTTAGAATTATTATCTAAATTAGAAACAATAGTATTTGATAAAACCGGAACACTAACAAAAGGTAATTTTAAAGTACAAAACGTAGAAGCAATAGAGGAGAAAGATGAACTACTAAAAATTGCAGCATATGTAGAAAGCTTTTCAAATCATCCAATAGCAAAATCAATATTAGAAAGCTATGGAAAGGAAATAAACAAACAAGAAGTAACTGAATACGAAGAAATTTCAGGAAATGGAGTTACTGCAAATATCAAGGGTCAGAAAGTACATTTAGGAAATAGCAAATTAATGAGCAAAATAGGAATAGAAATAGAAGAAAGCAAAACAGCTTCAACAATTGTATATATAGCAATAGATAGACAATATGCAGGCAAAATAGAAATTTCGGATGAGATAAAAGAAGACTCTACCAAGGCAATAGAGAAACTAAAAAATCAAGGAATAAAGAAAATTGTAATGCTAACAGGAGATAGAAAACAAGTAGGAGAAGAGGTTGCAAAAAAATTAAAGATTGATAAAGTATATACAGAGCTATTACCAACAGACAAAGTAGAAAAACTTCAAAAAATATTAGATAAAAAGAAAGGAAAAGTAGCATTTGTAGGAGATGGACTAAATGATGCACCAGCACTAGCAATGGCAGATATAGGAATAGCAATGGGTGGATATGGCACAGATGCTGCGATAGAAGCGGCAGACATTGTTATTATGACAGATGAACCATTAAAAATATGTGAAGCAATAAATGTTGCTAGAAAGACAATGAAAATATCAAAAGAAAATATAGTATTTGCAATAAGTTTAAAACTAATAGCATTACTACTAGTGTTCTTTGGAGTAGCAACAATGTGGGAGGCAGTATTTGCAGATGTAGGAGTAACAGTGCTTGCAACACTAAATTCTTTAAGAACGTTGAAAAAATAATTTTAAGACTTGCCTAAGCTTTATAGAAATTAAAATTCTTTAGTTGGTTTGTCTCACATCTAATTCGTAGAAGTTCTTCCGTTCGAACTACTGCACTTGAAGAATTATATTTTTATAAAGCTTAAAATTTAATTTCTTTGCCTTCTAAATAATCCAAAATCCCACTATTACTTGTAAAATCAAATATTAATTTATATGAAGTAAGTTCTTGGGTCTTTTTATTAAACTTTTTGTTAATTTCATTTTTCCCGTATTTTCCATCTCCAATAATTGGAAAGCCAATATGAGCTAAATGTGCTCTAATTTGATGAGTTCTTCCAGAATAATCCAAAACAACCTCCAAAGTTGAAGTGTTGTCTTTTAAATTGCTTTCTATAACCTTATAAGAAGTAACAATTTTCTTATAACCTGTTTTAGGAACATCTGAAATATATACCATTGATTTTTTACTATCCTTAAATAAATATCCAACCAATGTATCAGACTTCTTTTTAGGAATGCCATAAACTAGGCATTTATAGTACTTTTTAATTTCCTTATTTTTAAACTTTTTAAGCAAAATATCTAAAGCCTCTTTATTTTTAGCAAAAAGAACCAACCCAGTTGTGTTCCTATCAATCCTATGACAAGGCTCAATAAAATTATATTTTTTCTGTAATAAAGAAGTTAAATTTTTTTCATTATCATTACAAACAACCTCAATTCCACAAGGTTTGTTTACAACTAAAATATTATCATCTTCATAAACAATATCAAAATCAACTTTTTTAAAAAGAAAATCATCTGAAATATAAACAACAACTTCATCATTTTCAAAAACCGTAACATTTTCTTTAGTTCGTACACCATTAATACGAATATCCTTCTGGCGAAGAGCTTTATTTAGCATATTTAGTGAAAGCTCTGGAAAAGAACTTAATATAAATGTATTTAATTTTTTACCATCATATTTTTTACTAACAATCAACTTTTTCATTATTAGACTCCTAACAATATAATTCAGAAATTTTATTACAAACTATTATACGATATTTTAGAGAAAAATGGAATAGATATAAAAACAAATTAATACAAAGAGTGTAATATATATATCTTTTCTCAACTATTTTGCACTTAGTTCATTTAATCTTAGGTATTGTAATTAAATGCACATTGCAGACATAAAAATATAGACACGTAAATTTAAAAATCAATAAATTTCTTGTGTAAATTTCTTTTAACCACTTGTATTTTTCCAAAATATGTGCTAAACTAAATAATAGTGATTTTTAATAACGGTATTTAGGAGGTGCTATAATAATGGCAAAATGTGAAATCTGCGATAAATCAGTTAATTATGGAAATAAATTAAGTATAACACGTTCACATATAAGTAAAAGAACTACAAGAACATTCAAACCAAATATTAGAACAGTAAAAGCAATGGTAGACGGTCAACCAAAAAAAATCAATGTTTGTGCAAAATGTTTACGTTCAGGAAAAGTAACAAAGGCTTAATTTCAAAAGAATAGAGCAAGTTTTATCTTGCTCTTGTTTTGTATATGTAATGTAAATTACAATCTTTAAGAATTTAAATCAAATTAAGATATTATTTTTCTTTAATGCCAAAAATTAGTTTAACAAAACCCCTTAAAAATTTAGGAACCTTTTTAACTACGATTGTCATAATATAAACACACTCCTTTACAAAAATTAACAACAAAGCCAAGACAAGCCGAGACACACTACAATAAAACCAATAAGAAATAGCCAACCAGTAAAAGGAAGTAATATAACGAGTAAAATTCCTAATCCTAAACCAATTAAACAAACAGCTAAAGTTTTTTTGAAAATTCTCATAACATACCTCCCGGATATAATATATAATATTAAATTTTATGTAAAATTGTGAAAGAAGGTAATAATGCTATTAGATTTAATATATCCACCAGTATGTGGAATTTGCGGAAGTATAAATAAAAAACATTTATGCAAAAAATGCGAATTAAAAATAAAACAATATGAAATAAATAGAATAGAAGATTATAGGAATGATAAAACCAAATATTTTGATTATCAAATAAAAACCTTTAAATATCAAGACATAATCCGAAATAAAATTATAGATTATAAATTTAATGAAAAAGCATATTTATATTCGACTTTTGAAAAAATGATGACAAAAAATGAAAAAACATATAGTTTCTTAAAAAAATATGATATAATATTATATGTTCCTATGGTTAAAAAGCATAAACTTGGAAGAGGTTATAATCAATCAGAATTAATAGCAAAACAAATAGCAAAAACACTAGGAATAGCTTTAGAAAAAAACAATTTAATAAAAATAAAAGATACAAAAAAACAAAGCACGCTAACCAAAGAACAAAGAAAAACGAACTTAAAGAATGCATTTGAAGTTAAAACTCCAGAAAGAATAAAAAATAAGAAAATAATATTATTTGATGACATATTTACAACAGGAAGTACAGTAAATGAGTGTAGTAAAATTCTAAAAAGGTCTGGAGCAAAAGAAATCACAGTGCTTACAATTGCAGTAGATTAAACAAAGGAGGTAATATGGAGGACTTAGTTGAAAGCATATTAGATTATGTAAGGTCAGATTATACAGACTATGCAGTAATGATAAATGGTGAATGGGGAAGTGGTAAAACATACTTTTGGAACAACAAAATAAAACCCAAAATTGATGGAATGCAATATAATGGCAAACGATATAGTAGCATATATATGTCTCTATATGGAATATCAAACTTAGAAGAAATAAGCAAAAAAATATTTATTGAAACAACACAACTGATGGATAAAAATGTAAAAAAACATATGGAAACATCAGGGAAATATACAATACCTGAATACGCAAAAACGGGATTAAATATGGCAAACTTATTTGGAGCAAATCCAAATGGTGAAAAAATAAATTATGAAAACTTCTTCGCAACAGATGATAAAGTTTTATGCTTTGACGACCTAGAAAGAGCTAATGTTGATGTTATAGATATATTAGGATACATTAACAACTTTGTTGAACATGATCACATAAAAACAATAATAATATGTAATGAAAAAGAATTATCAACCAAATTAAAAAATAGCAACCTAGAAATGAAAACCTTTATAGCAACATATCTCTTAGATAAACAAGGAGAACTATCAAATGATGATGGAAAACCAATGGTTGAGAGAATACAAGAAAAAATTGAATATGTATTTGATAAGGCGAACGATTATGAAAGAATAAAGGAAAAGTTGATAGGCGAAACCTTTGAATACAGACCCGAGTTTAACTATATAATAAATGGAATCTTAATGAGATATGAAAATGATAAAGAACTGATAAGATTTTTAAGAGAAAACACGCCTTATATAATTAACACTTTCCACAAAAGTGGGACTAGAAACCTTAGAATATTAAAACACTCACTAAATGACTTCAAAAAAATTTATGAAATGTTAAATAAATATTATCCAAATACGAACTACAGAGTATTACAAACTATGCTTATATTTACAATAGCAATATCATTTGAAATAAAAGCGGGGAAAATAACAAAAGATAAATTTGTTAACATACAAAACAACGAAGAGTACAAGGCAACAGTAGTATCATCAAAAGTATTTATGGATAATAGACAATTCTATATAAAAGAGTTTGATAACAATTATTACTATAACTTTAAAGCAGAATACAGATTTTTTAAGTTCATAGAAATGTATGTAAGAACAAGAATATTTGATACAAGACGATTTAAAGAAGATATGGAGGATATCATCAACACAGTTGATACAGAAAAATTGCCAGGTTATAAAAGATTACTAACAGAAGAATTTTGGAAAATATCAGATGATCAATTTCCAAAAGTAATAGAGGATATAATGTCAGACGTAAAAAAGGGTAATATAAGTTTAATAGATACTACAAAACTATTTATATACTTTACCTACTTTGTACAAAGAGGACTTATAGATTATAGTATGTCAACAATTAAAACCTTGTTCTTCAATGGAATGAACTTAGCATCTTTAAAATCTGAATATGTAGAAAATGCAGAACAAGAGCTAAACAACTTATCACTAGGAGAAAAGAACCTAGATATAGAAGATATATTAGCACACTTTTATATCTTGAATAACACACTAAAAGATAAAAGGTATACAGAAAAAGCGAATGAAGTATTAAAATATGTTCCTATGAAGATGGAAACTTTTTATGAAAAATTTGATGAAGAGTGTATGGAAATACCAATATTTAAGTATTATGATCCATATCAACTATTTCAAAGAATATCATGTGCAAGTAATGAAGATATAATGGGAATAAAAGAAAAATTAGTAGAGAGAGCAAAAAAACATACAAAAGAACTAAAACCAGAGTTAAAAAACATTAAAAAGTTAAAAGAAATTGTAGAACAATACTTAAAAGGAAAAGAAATAACAATAAAAACAGTAATGCTAGTAGAGCTAAGAAAGGATTTAGAAAGCATTATTGAAATGATGGAGAATGTAATATAGGAGTATCACCCTTGACAATCCATATTTTAAAATTAAATTATGAAAGGATAATAAAGATGGAAGAATTAGAATTGAAATATTATTTTAAACATATCGAAGAATTTAGAGAAAAAGAACTTTTTAAAGGATGTATAAATATATGGGAGCCATTATCTAAAATAAATGACTATTTAAAAAAGAAAATTGTAGAACCAGATGTAAAAATTAATAAAGCAGAAATGGGAGAATTTGTTTCAATAAAAGGAAATTACTTCATAGATGAAGGAACAAAAATAGGTAGTAATGTAACAATACAAGGACCAGTTATAATAGGAAAAAATGTTGAAATTCAAGCAGGAGCATTAATAAGACCAGGCTCAATAATAGGAGACAATTGTGTTGTAGGTCATGCATCAGAAGTAAAGCACTCAATATTGCAAAACAAAGCAAAAGTAGCGAGTTTAGCATTTGTGGGAGATAGCATACTTGGAAAATCAACTAGAATAGGAAGCGGAATAATACTTGCAAACAGAAGATTTGACCAAAAAAATATAGAAATAAAAATAAATGGAAAAAAATATGATATGGGAACAGACTTCTTTGGTGCAGTTATAGGAGATACTACAAGATTAGGGGCGAATTGCACTACAGTACCAGGAACATGTATAGGACCATATACTTGGATATTACCAACAGTACAAGTACGAAACTTTGTACCAGCAGAAAAGAGAATTTTACCAAAAGCAGAATATGTAATTCAAGACAATCCAAGAGTGGAATTAAAATAATAGGAGTTTTTATGAAAAAAAAATGGCAATATTATGAACAGCAAACAGAGCTAGTAAAACAAATTGCAAAAGAACACAATATATCAGAATTACTTGCCAGAATACTAATAAACAGAGGCATAGTAGAAGAAGAAGCAATTAGAATTTTTTTAAATCCAAAACGTGACGATTTTCATAATCCATTTTTAATGCTAGATATGGAAAAAGCAACAAAAAGGATAATAAAAGCAATTAAAAACAAGGAAAAAACAATAATATATGGAGACTATGATGTAGATGGAATAACAAGTATTACAGTATTAAAACAATTCTTAGAAGAGCGAGGATTAGATGTAGACTATTACATACCAAACAGACTAGAAGAAGGATATGGTTTAAACAAAGAAGCAGTTCAAGAAATAGCTAAAAAAGAATATACTCTAATGATAACAGTAGACTGTGGTATTTCAGGAATAGAAGAAATTGACCTTGCAAACAGTGAGGGAATAGAAACAATAGTAACAGACCATCACGAACAACTAGACACTTTACCAAATGCGTATGCAATAATTAATCCAAAGAGGAAAGACAATACATACCCTTTTAGAGGACTAGCGGGGGTAGGAGTAGTATTTAAATTAATACAAGCATTGTCATTAGAATTAGGACTAGATGAGAAGGAATACTTAAAATACTTAGATATTGTATGTATAGGAACAATATCAGATATAGTTCCACTTATTAATGAAAACAGAGTAATTGCAAAACTTGGACTAATGCTTGTGAAATGTACAAAAAACATAGGTTTAAGAGAATTGATAAAAGAAACAGGATATAAAAATATAAATTCAACAATGATTTCCTTTGGAATAGCACCAAGAATAAATGCATGTGGTAGAATGGGAAGACAAGAAGAAGCTCTGCAATTATTCCTTACAAAGGATGTTGAAAAGGCAAAAGAAATAACAAAACATTTAGAAAAGTATAATGTAGAACGTCAAGAAACAGAAAAAAGCATATTTAAACAAGCAATGCAAAAATTAGAAAAAGAAGATTTAGAAAATATTAGCAGTATAGTATTAGCAGGCGAAAACTGGCATCATGGAGTAATTGGGATTGTAGCTTCAAGGATTACTGAAAAATACTTCAAGCCTACGATATTAATATGTATAGAGGGAAATGAAGGCAAAGGTTCAGGAAGAAGTATTCCAGGTTTTGATTTACATCAAGCCTTAGTTGATAGCTCGAAATTTTTAAAAAAATATGGTGGACATGAAATGGCAGTAGGTTTATCTTTGGAAAAAGATAAAATAAACGATTTCAAAAAAAATTTTGAAAAAATATCAGAGAATAAAAATGTAAAACAATTAATACCAGTAATTAATATAGACTGTGAAATAATGAAGAAAGACTTAAACAAAGAAACTATAGAACAAATAAAATTGTTAGAACCTTTTGGAGAAATGAACAAACAACCTTTAGTAGTATACAAAAATTTAAAAATAGTATCAATAAGGTCGCTATCAGAAGGAAAACACTTAAAACTAATGTTAAAAGATGATAATGAAACTATAAATGCAATAGGATTTAATTTAGGTGAACTTGCAAATGAATACTTAATAGGAGATAAAATAGATATAGTCGGAATATTAGAAACGAATACATATAATGGTCAAGAACAAATACAAATAAACATAAGAGATATAATGAAATCTGTATAATCAATAATCTTAAGAAGGGAGCAAAAACATGGAAACCAACAATAAAACAATAGATGATGTAATAAAAAAAATGAAAATGAATAGAAAAAAAACAAATGTAGCACTAATACAAAAAGCATATAAATTTGCAGAAGAGCATCATCGTGGGCAAAAGAGATTGTCTGGAGAAGACTATATAATACACCCATTAAATGTAGCATATATTTTAGCAGATTTACAATTAGATGATGCTACAATTTGTGCGGCATTATTGCATGATGTAGTTGAAGATACAGATGTAACAAATGAAGATATTATAAAAAATTTTGGAAAAGAAATTGCAGAAATGGTAGCAGGTGTTACAAAACTAGGCAAAATACAATATGTAACAATAGAAGAAGAACAAGTAGAAAATTACAGAAAAATGTTCCTCGCAATGGGAAAAGATATAAGAGTTATATTAATAAAATTAGCAGATAGACTTCATAATATGAGAACACTTTCAAACTTAAAAAGAGATAGACAAATAGCAAATGCAAAGGAAACAATGGATTTATATGCACCACTTGCAAATAGGCTAGGTATCTATTCTTTGAAATGGGAGCTTGAGGATTTAGGATTTAGATACTTATATCCAGAAGAATACCGTGAACTTGTATTGAGTATAGAAAAGAAAAGAGAAGAAAGAATAGAATTTATAAATAAAATTATGGAGGAAATACGAGTAGCTCTAAAAAAACAAAAAATTGTTGCAGAAGTAACAGGAAGAGCAAAACATTTGTATAGTATTTACAGAAAGATGCAAAGAGACAATATAACAATAGACCAAGTATATGACTTATTTGCATTAAGAATAATAGTAAATTCAGTAAAGGATTGTTATGCAGCATTGGGAGTAGTACATGATTTATATACACCAATGCCAGGTAGATTTAAGGACTATATAGCTGTGCCTAAACCCAATATGTATCAATCAATACATAATACTTTAATAGGACCAAAAGGAACTCCATTTGAGGTACAAGTACGTACTTGGGATATGCATAGAGTAGCAGAATACGGTATTGCAGCACATTGGGCATATAAAGAAGCAAATAGATTTAAAAAATCAAATGTGGTAGTTGAAGAGGATAAACTTTCGTGGCTTAGAGAAACACTAGAATGGCAAAAAGATATGCAGGACCCAACAGAATTTTTAAGAACATTAAAAACAGAGTTGTTTGAAGATGAGGTGTATGTATTTACTCCAAAAGGAGAAATAAAAACATTACCAAGAGATGCAACACCAATAGACTTTGCATATAGTATACATGCAGAAGTAGGACACCGAATGGTAGGATGTAAGGTAAACAGCAAAATGATGCCAATTGTAACAAAGCTAAAAAGTGGAGATATAGTTGAAATAATAACATCAGACACTGCAAAAGGGCCAAGTAGAGACTGGCTAAAAATAGTAAAAAGTTCTAATGCAAAAACAAGAATCCAACAATGGTTTAAAAAAACAGAAAGAGAAGAAAATATTGAAAAGGGAAAAGACATATTAGATAAGGAAATTAAAAAAATCGGTATGTCACATAGTGATTTATTTAAACCTGAGTGGATACAAGTTGCTTTAAATAGATACAATTATAATAGTGTAGAGGATATGTATGCAAGCATAGGTTTTGGGGGAATATCACCAAACAAGATAATTACAAGATTGCTTGAAGAATATAAAAAGGAGCATGAAGAGGAAACTATTGAAGAAAAGATACAAGAATTAGTAACAGAAAAACCAAGTAAAAGAAAAGCTCCAAAATCTGGCGTAATAGTAAAAGGAATAGATAATTGCCTGGTAAAATTTTCAAAATGTTGTAATCCAGTACCCGGTGATGACATAATAGGATATGTAACAAAAGGAAGAGGAGTATCAGTACATAGAAAAGACTGTTCTAATTTAAAAGACTTATTATCAGAGGAGGAGAGAATTATAGAAGTAGAGTGGTATGATGAGACAAATAAGGCAGAATACAATGTTGATATAGAAATATTAGCAAATGATAGAACAGGGTTACTTTCAGATGTTGTAAAAGAAATTACAAATCAAAAAATCAATATAATGGGAGTGAACACAAGAACCAGTAAAGATAGAATTGCAACAATAAATACAACACTAGAAGTACAAAATATAGAACAATTAAATCAAGTAATAAAACAAATAAGAAAGGTAGATAGCGTATACGAGGTAACACGTAAAAACTAGTATAAATAAAACTCCACGTTTACCCCAATAGGAAAAAACAGCTACACTTGTCATAAGAAAGGAATGAAAATAATGGAAAAAACTATAGCAAAAACCCTATCGGGTTTTATGGAACTATTACCAAATGAACAAGTATTGTTTAATCAAATGAAAGAAAAAATACAAAAAACATATGAAAAATTTGGTTTTTTGCCAATAGACACTCCAATTATTGAAAGTACAGATGTATTATTAGCAAAAGCAGGAGGAGAAACAGAAAAACAGATATATTCTTTTACAAAAGGCGATAATAACTTAACACTAAGGTTTGACCTAACAGTGCCATTGGCAAAATATGTTGCAATAAATGAAAACGAGCTTAGTTTCCCTTTTAGAAGATATCAAATAGGGAAAGTATATAGAGGAGAACGTGCACAAAGAGGAAGATTTAGAGAATTTTATCAATGCGATATAGATGTTATTGGAGATGGAGAATTAAACATAATAAATGATGCAGAAATACCAAGCATAATGTATGAGGTATTTAAAGAATTAGGACTAGATAACTTTTGTATAAAAATAAATAATAGAAAAATATTAAATGGCTTATTTGAAACAATTAATGCCAAAGAAAAAGCAGTAGATATAATGAGAGTTATAGACAAAATAGAAAAAATAGGTGTAGATAAAGTAAAAGAAGAACTAGCAGAATTAAAAATTTCAGAAGAAAATATAGAAAAAGTAATAAACTTTATAAAAATAGATGGGTCAACAGATGAAAAATTACAAAAAATAGAAAACCTAAGAATAAGCAATGAAACCTATTTAGAAGGAGTAAAAGAACTAAAAGAGGTTATAAAATACATACGATTATTTAATGTACCAGAAGAATATTTCGCAGTAGATGCAAGTATTGCGAGAGGTCTAGATTACTATACAGGCACAGTATATGAAACCTTCTTAAATGATTATAAATCAATAGGAAGTATATGCTCAGGAGGCAGATACAACAATTTAAGCGAATTTTATACAGATAAAAAGATGCCGGGAGTTGGAATGTCAATAGGACTAACAAGACTCTTCTTCATATTAAATGATATAGGATTAATAAAGGCAGATAAAAAATCAATTTCAGAAATATTAATAATATCAATGATAGAAGATTTAACCCCAGCAATTGAAACAGCAAATAAACTAAGGCAAGCAGGAATAAATACAGAAATATATTTTGATAACAAAAAAATAAAAACAAAATTTAAATATGCAGATAAGTTAAAAATACCATATGTAATAGTTATAGGAGAAGATGAAATAAAAACAGGAACATTAACACTAAGAAATATGGAAACTGGGGAACAAGAAAAAAAGAATGTAGAAGAAATTGTTTCATTAATGAAGTATGAATGATAGGAAAGGAAGAATAATATATGAATAGGAAAAGAGGATTTGAAATAGCAAAAGGATTTGAAGATTGGAATATTAACTTACCAGTTAGAAAAACAAAATTTTCAGCAGGCTATGATATTGAAGCTGCTGAAGACACAATTATACCGAGTTTTAAAAAAGGTATGAAACCTACTCTTGTAAAAACAGGAGTAAAAGCATATATGGGAGAAGACGAAGTGTTAATTTTGGCAAATAGAAGCTCAAACCCAGGGAAAAAAGGTTTAATATTAGCAAATAGTATTGGAGTAATTGATAGTGATTATTATGGAAATCCAGACAATGATGGACACATAATGTTTGCATTTTATAATATAAAAGATGAAGATATAAACATAAAAAAAGGTGAAGCAATAGGACAAGGTATATTTCAAAAATTCCTTATAACTGATAATGATGTAACAACAGGCAAAAGAACAGGAGGTTTTGGATCAACCAGTAAATAAATTTAATTAAAAATGTTGAAAAAAACTAAAATATATAATACAATTTAATTATATAGAAGAAACCATAATGTCATTTAAAATATAGAAATTTTTAAAGTGAAATCTCTATAAGGAGGCAAACATATGAGAAAAAATCGAGGAGCAATAACAATAATTACATTAATCACAATATTATTTATGCTATCATTTTTAGTGAGTACATATATAATAATAGCAAATAGAAGGCAAGCACAAGAAGAAATAAAGAGTAACATTCGGAGAAATATATAGGCAAGACGTTGAAAATATTGAGCAAATATATAACAGTTATTTTACAACAGAAAATGAAGTTATACCAATATATACGCCAAAACAGCTATTTCAAATAGGATCAGGGAAAAGTGTGGTTATAAATAATAAAATCTACAAATTAACTTCCTCAGCAAATTATATATTAATGAGCAATTTAGACTTTAACGTTGCAGATTATAAAACAGAATATCCGGATCTGTTTCCAGAAAAAACCTGGACAGAATCAGAAACAACAGAAACAATAACTAATCAAGTATCAGAATTTGCATATACAGGAGAAGCACAAACATATACTGCACCAGCAAGTGGAACATATAAACTTGAAGTATGGGGAGCACAGGGGGGATACCGTTCTAATTCAACATATGGTGGAAAAGGAGGATATTCAATAGGAACAATTACAAACTTGCCACAAGGAACCGAGTTATATGTTTATGTAGGAGGAGCAGGAGGAAGTGGTACAACAAAAACAAATGGAGTTGTAGCAGGTGGGTACAATGGTGGAGGATATCGATATGGCTACAAAGGTGGTGGTGGAGCTACAGATATAAGATTTACTGGTGGAACATGGAACAATTCTGCATCGTTGCTTTCAAGAGTAATTGTTGCAGGAGGAGGAGGCTCAGATGGAGCAACAGCAAAGAAAGGAATGTATGGTGGGGGAACTAAAGGAGGATCCTCAACTGAAAATTATACAGCAGCTTCTAATTATTGTGGAAAAGGTGGAACACAAACATACTCAGGATATTCAACATCATATACAATATCTAGTCAAGCAACTTCAGGATTAAATTCTAATACGACATCATATTATTGTGGAGGGTTTGGTTTTGGAGGTCGGAGGTGTTTACCTAAGCTCTGGCTACGGAGGAGCTGGAGGAGGAGGCTGGTATGGAGGCTCTGGAACTGTACCAGATGGTTCAGGAGATGATGACAGAGGAGGAGGAGGAGGTTCAGGATTTGTATGGACTTCAAGCACAGCCTCAAGCGTACCAAGTGGATACTCAGTATCATCATCATATTATTTAACTGATGCAACAACTTATGCAGGAAATACATCTTTCGCATCGACTTCAGGTAGTACAGAAACAGGACATAGTGGAGCTGGATATGCAAGAATAACACTAGTCTCAGGAACAAAAAAGACAGAAATAACTGAAACAACCAACAGGTGGAATAATATAGAAGATCAAAAAGCAAGTGGAACTTTTACAGGAAGCTTTAATTATAATGGAAAAATAATAACAGAAACAGATACAAAAGGTAACAAAATAACACATAAAGAACATGTTGGTTTAAACTATGTGGAATACATAGAAAGCACAGGAACACAATGGATTGACACAGGAATTACATCATCAAATAATACAAGAATAGAGATGGAACTAGCTTTTACTGAAAATTCATCAACATATGGAATTATGGGTTCACGAATAAGTACAAGTGCTGAAGCTTATAATATGTTTTTAATAAGTGGAGATATAAGATGGGATTATTATAAATCAAGAACTGCAACATCTGGATCCTATACTGTGAACAATAAAGTTACTATAAAACAAACTGATACACAAACCACTTTTACAATAGGAGAAACAACAAAAACGTTAAGTAATAGTTCAACTACATTTAGTGTGCCATATAATATCTATTTGTTTTCTGTAAATACTGCAGGAGAAGCAGATAATAGATGTGCAAAAATGAAACTATATTCTTGCAAAATATATAATGGAACAACTCTTGCAAGAAATTTTATCCCAGCAATAGATCAGAATAACGTGCCATGCTTGTATGATAAAATAAGTAAAAAATATTTTTACAATTCAGGAACAGGAAATTTTAATTACCAATAAATAATAAATAGAATAAAAGTAGGACAATTTCAGAAATGAAATTGTCCTAGAAAATTTTAAAAAGTAAATAAACCTATTTACTTAAGCATTTGACTTTCAGCTTTTTGAATCATTTTCTTAACCATGTTACCACCGATTCTACCAGCATCTTTTGCAGATATATCACCATTATATCCATTTTTTAAGTTAACACCAACTTCTGAAGCTACTTCATATTTAAATTGATTTAAAGAATCTTTAGCTTCTGGTACTAATGTTCTACTTGAATTTGAATTTGCCATTTCTAGTTTCACCTCCTAGGATATTAAATTTAAACATTTAAAAGCGTTATTATTGCTTTTCAATAATTATAATGTGCAAAAAATAAAAAAATAAACTAGTAATTTTTTCAAAAAATGGATAAAAAACAAATGAGGTTTAAGCACATTATAACGATACAATGTTACAAAAATGTTACAAAAATATTAAAAAAAAATGACAAAAAATAAAATGTATTGTATTTTTAAGGTTTTTGTTGTAGAATTATATTAAATAAAAAAAAATAGGGGGAATAATTATGCCATCAAATCCAATGCAAAGGAAAGTAAGAAATTCATTTTTTTTGGGAATTTTAGTTATGTTAGTAATAACAATTTTAATAGGAACTATTGCCTTTATGTTAGTAATAAAACCAAAACTTGAGGCTGCAAAGAAGGATGCAGAACAACCAAAAGTATTTGTGTGCAGATTAAAACAAGGGCAAGATGTTAAATCTGGCGAGGAAATAACATCTAGTATGCTAGAAAAGGTAGAAATACCTGTAGCATCATCAACAGTAGCAACAGATTTTATAAACGAACCAAATACAATAAGTGGTTACAAAAGTAAAATTAATTTAAAAGGTGGAACCGTGCTAACACAAAATATGTTGTATTCAGAAGAAGAAGGAGAAACCGCAAATTCATTAAGGTATATAGAATACAATGTTGTTACAATACCAACAACACTAGAAGAAGGAGACTATGTTGATATAAGATTAAGATTACCAAATGCACAAGACTTAATTGTTATATCAAAAAAAGAAATAATTAGTATTTATGGACAAACACTAGGACTATACTTGTCAGAAGAGGAAATATTACTTTTAAATAGTGCAATTGTTGAAGCATTTGCTATGCCATCATCAGAACTATATTTAGCAAAATACGTAGAACCAGGTATGCAAGAAAAATCAATATATACATATAGCCCAACAGCAGTTGTTGTTGATTTAATAAGTAAAAATCCAAATATCGTTTCAACTGCTAGAGATGCAATTGTTAATAGATATTTAGAATCAGGAACGGTAAGAAACCCAATAAATAGTGAACTAGGAAAATACACAGCAGAAGAATCAAAATATAATATAGAAGCAGGAATGAGTGAACAACTAGAAGCAGCAAGAAAAGCAAGAGAAGACTACTTATCAGGACTAGAAGGATATTAAACTTGAAACTATAAAGGGAGGAAACTTACTTGAAAAAGATAGGGTTTATAGGAGCATATGATAAGACCGATTTGCTAATTTATATATCTAAACTTCTTGTGGAAAATGGGCTAAAGGTGCTAATAATAGATGCTACAACATTACAAAAAACAAGGTATACTGTGCCTTGTATTGCTCCAAGCAAAAGTTATATAACGACATATGAGGATATTGATATAGCAATAGGTTTTGATAGCTTGCAGGGAATAAGAAATTACATAGAAAGTCCGGACTTTGACTATGATATTATGTTATTGGATGTAGATAATAGAGAAGCATTTGAAAATCTAGAAATACATACATCAGATAAAAATTATTTTGTTACAGCATTTGACAATTATTCATTAAAAAAGGGACTTGAAATAATAGGAAAAGCAGAGGAAAAGATGCTAATGACTAAAATACTATTTTCAAGAAATATGGAAAAGGAAGAAGATGAATATTTGAATTTTTTATCCTTTTATTATGCAGTAAAATGGAGTAAGGAAAAAATATATTTTCCATTTGAAGTAGGAGACAATTCAATTATCATTGAAAACCAGCGAAATGCAAGAATTAGTTTTAAAGAGTTGAGCCAACAATACAGAGATGGAATATTGGAAATAATATCACAAATTGCACCTGAAATAAGATTAGGTGACGTGAAGAAAATGCTGAAAAATATATAAAATAATAGAGGGAGTGAAAAAATGTCAATTGTAACTTTTTATGGTAATGACAAAGTGGAAACGGCACAAACAACATCAATGGCAGCAATTGCAACATATCTATCATTTGAACTTAATTATAGGGTGCTAATGATAAATACAAAATATAATGATACAAGCTTACAAGAATGTTTCTGGGAACAATCAAAGGACATTAAAACTAGAACCGACCTAGAAACTGGAATAAGTGGATTAATAAAAGCAATTTCTAGTAACAAAACATCTCCAGAAATAATAACAAATTATACAAAAACAATATTCAAAGAAAGACTAGAACTGCTAACAGATGGAAATATGCCAAGAGAGAACTATGAAAAACAAAAGGAATACATAAGAAGCATTATGAAATTGTCAAGCAAATATTATGATTTAGTTTTTGTTGATGTTGAAGGAAGCTTAGAAGACCCATATATACAAGGTGTATTACAAGAAAGTAATCTAATTATAGCAAATACATCACAAAGAATAAAAGCAATAGAGGAATTTTTACGACTTAGAAGAGCTTATGAAGTCATAAGCAAAGAAAACATAGTTTTTTTACTTGGAAAATATGATAAATATTCAAAATATAACGCAAAAAATTTAGAAAGAGCAGAAAGAATACAGGATGTATATGGGATACCATATAATACACTATTTTTTGAAGCATGCAATGAAGGAAATTTAGCAGACTTCATTATAAATAATAGAAAAATTAAACAATCTAGTGTGCAAGCTCCAATAATGGAATCTATTAAAGAAATAGCACAAAGAATAATATATAAATTGAAAGAATTACAAATGCAAGTTTAAAAAGAGAGGAGTTCTTGACATATGAATGTAGTAAATGTACTTTTAATATTAATAGTACTAGCAATAGGTGGAATTTTAGTATACTATATGATTAAAAAGAACAAAAATGCTGAAGAAGAAGAAAAAGTAGTAGACGAAAAATCATATACCTTAGATGCAATGATGGATTTCATAAAACAAAGATTAGATGAAATTACAAAGGTTAACTTGTATGATATTGGACTATCAGAGGAAGAGTTGAAAAGAAGAAAAGCTAAAAAATATGAGTTGAGAAAAGCATTAAAAGGCTGTACATATGGAGATGTTAATGATAAAAAATATATAAAAGAATTGATATATGATTTATTATATAAGGAATATGGAGTAAATGAAATTAATATATCTAAGGCAATTCCTTTTGATATTCCATCACTTCTTACAGCTCAAGACAAATTTGATATAATAATACATATGTATAAAAAGGACTTTGGATATGAAGCCTTAACCCAAATGATAAAAAAATACGATTTGGCCGTATTGAAATATGAAGAAGGAGCATCAAAGCCAAGTTACGTTATTACTGAAAAAGAAATAAGTGATATTTATGAAAAAGAAAATTTTTCATTAGACTTTTCAGACAAATTGAATATAGTAACGCAAAGAATCTATCAACATTACAAAGGATACAGTAGTATTGATGAAATTAGAGATATGAACATAGATGGTGTATCTGGACGGAGTATCTGGTCTTCCAGAAAGTTTCTTAAGTCAAGTTGCACAAACAGATGGAGATTATTTAGAACAAATTACAGAACATAGAGTGCCAAGAGCATGTGATAGTATCTGGATATTCTTCCAAGGTAAATCTATAAGACTAGCTTTTCTTTCATTTGGAAAAGAAAGCGAGCTAAAAAGGGTATGTCAAAACATATACAAATATAATAATCCAGGTCAGTTGTCTGATACAAATGGTTATAAAATTAACGAAATGAAGGATGGCTCTCGTGTTGTTGTTGTAAGACCAAGTATGTCAGAAACATGGGCATTCTTCGTAAGAAAGTTCGACGTAAAGAGAGCAACACTAGAACAAATAATTACAGCAGATGGAAAAGAAGAAGCAATAAATCTTTTAAAATATTTAGTAAAAGGTGCCAGAATATTAGCGCTTACTGGTGAGCAAGGCTGTGGTAAAACAACAATGCTTATGGCTATGATAGAAAATATATATGAAACAATGAACCTACGTATTACAGAAACTGCATTCGAGTTGCACTTAAGAAAAATATATCCAACAAGAAACATACTATCAATGAGAGAAACAGAAACAATAGCAGGTCAGGAATGTTTGGACGTTCAGAAAAAAACTGATGGTAGTGTTAATATAATCCGGAGAGGTTGCAACAGACCCCGTAGCATCTTGGATGATTCAATCTGCGCAGGTTGCATCTAAATTTACATTATTCACACACCATGCTAAAACATTTCCAAACTTAATAACAGCACTAAGAAACTCAATGCTAAGAGCTGGAACTTTCACAGATGAGCGTATTGCAGAAGAACAAGTTATAAGTGTATTAAACTTTGATATTCACTTAGTAAAAGACTTTAGAGGAAGAAGATATATAGAAAGAGTAACAGAATGTATTCCAATTGTTGATACAGAAGATTATACACATGATTATAGAAATGAAAAAACTATGGAGGGAAAAATAGAAAAATTTATGGACAATGCAACAAGATACTTCCATAAGGTGACAAATAAAGAATTGTACAGATATGTAAACATAATGGAATATCATAATGACGCATATGTATTAACGAACAAAATATCAGACACAAACATTAGAGAAATGAGAAATAATATGAGTGCTGAAGATGCAGTAGAATTCGATAATTTTATAGAAAGAAATTGGGGAAAGAAAACTAAAAAAGTAGCAAGAAAATGAGGTGAACCTAAATGTCAAACCAAGTATTGTTTTACATAATGGGAATAACAGGAGGAATATTTGCTTTACTTGTCGTTGTATTCTTAATAATTAAAGCTAGGTCAAATAAGGGTGACATGAAGAAAATTAGACAATTAAAAGAGGGTACAAGGCAAAACAGATATTCAAGTGATGTTATATACCAAAAATTATATATTTTTTACACAACAGTTCCTGCATTTAGACGCTATGTACTTAAAATAAGAAAAAAACTTGAAATTATACATATGCAGGATGAGTATAAAACAAGAAGACAAACATCAAAAATAATTACAAAAGCGTTATGTATAATACTTCCAGTAACATTAGCAGTAATACTTTTCACAAAGAATGATCCATTACTTTTAGTAATATTACTATTATTCGAACTATTTTTAATAGAAACAATAATGTCTGGAATGATAGATAAATATGATACAAAGTTATTAAAACAACAAATAGATTTCTTTGCAGAAATAAGACATGCATATCATGAGTTCAATATGGTAGAAGAAGCAATATATGAAGTATCACAAAACGATGAATTAGAAGTATCAATACAGGGACAAAAAATTTATGAAATACTAATATCAGATGATCCAGAAACAGAACTAGAAAAATACTATGATGTAGCACCGAATAGCTTTTTAAAGGAGTTTGCAGGTATTTCATATCTAACAAGAGAATTTGGTGATAGAACAGATAAAGACGGTGCATCATTGTATTTAAAAAACTTAAATAATATAACACAGGAAATGCAACTAGAAATATTAAAGAGAGACAAATTAGATTATGTATTCCAAAGTTTATCAATAATTGCAATTTTACCAATATTATTTATGTCACCACTTAAAAATTGGGCAATAGGCAACTTCAGTTTCACAGCACAATTTTATGACGGCAAAGGTGGACTAATGGTACAAATAGCACTTGTTGTACTTACCTTCGTATGCTATTACTTAACAAGAAAAATAAAAGACACAGGTGGAATAAAGGTAGACTTTAAAGACCAAAGCAAAGTATGGCAAGTAAAACTATATAATAAACCTATTATTAAAAGAATAATGGATTCAATTATGCCAAAGAAGAATTCTAAGGAACATAGAATAGTTACAAAACTAATGAAAGAAGCGGCATCTAAGCAAAAGATAGAAACTTTATATATTAACAAAGTAGTATTATGCCTAGTTATAATACTTATAACAATATTCTTATTTGCATTTGGACATAAGGTAGCTTTAGACTATGTGTATACTGAACCTACTTCTAATTATAACATACTGGGAACAATGAGTGAAAGAGATTTAGCAAAAGCAAAGGAAGTTACAGAGGTACAAAATGAAATATTAAAAAAATTCAAAGGAAAATCAAATGTTACCAAAGAAAAAATAATAGAATATTTACCAAAAACAGAAATGTATAGAGCATCAACAGCAGCAGAATTAGAAACGGCGGCAAATCAAATATTAGATAAACTAGCCGTAGTAAATGGAGAAAACTTTAAATGGTTTGAATTATTACTAGCATTTATATTTGGATACTTAGGCTTTTGTGGACCTACATGGATGCTAATGTTCCAAAAAAAATTAAGAGCTTTAGAAATGGAAAACGAAGTAATGGAGTACCAAACAATAATATTAATGCTAATGAAAATAGAAAGAGTAAATGTTGAGATGATACTAGAGTGGCTAGAAAGATATTCTAATATATTCAAAGAACCTATAACCAAATGCCTAAACAATTATGAAGCAGGTGCATGGGAAGCACTAGAGGAATTAAAGAACGAAATAGCATTTCCACAGCTAATTCAAATTGTTGAAAGTCTACAAGCAGCTGTTGAAAAAATTCCTATTTCAGAGGCATTTGATGAATTAGACAATGAAAGAGAATACTATCAAGCAAAACGTGAAGAATCAAATGAAAGATTAATAAAAAGAAAAGGAATGATAGGAAAAGTAGTTGGATTTGCACCTATGGTTGGACTATTTGTAGGATACTTAATAGTGCCATTAGTTGCAATAGGAATGACGGCTATGACAGAAAGCTTTTCTTCAATACAACTTAATACAATGTCTTAATAATAGAAAGGAAGGATACTATGGATAATGCAACAGAAGCTCTCTTAATAGCAGGTGGAATACTTTTAGGAATTTTAACTATTACAGCATTAGTGTATATGTTTAATAATCTATCTATAATGGGAAATGCACAAGAAAAAAGAGAAGAAACTAAACGTTTAGCAGAGTGGAATTCCGAATGGGAGGCATATAATAAAATGCAATTACGTGGAGCCGAGGTTTTAACAGTAGTAAATAAAGCAAAACAGAACAATTCTATGTATGAGGAAAATAGTAAATACAAAGTAAATGTAGAAATAAATGGTAAAGATAACTATGGAAATGAGATAAACATCTCTAATATTGCAAAATATAAAAGATCTATATTTGAGTGTGCAAAAATGAGCTATAATAGTGAAACAGGAAGGGTAAATACAATAATTTTTAGCCTTTTGGAGTTCTTAGACCAGGAAGAAGAAGGAAACTAACCTTAAACTTATAGAATCATAAAGTAAAGGATTTGATAATATGGAAAATGCAACAAAAGCACTAATTATGGTAGGAGCAATATTATTAGCAATGTTAATTTTAGCAGTAGGATTGTATTTACATGGAAGACTTGGGCAAACGGCAGATTCTTATACAACCAAACTAGATACAGTTGAACTTCAAAAATACAATAATCTTTTTGAAGTATATATGGAAAGAGATAACATTACGGCTCAAGAAATTATAACAACAGTTGGGGTAGCAAAACAAAAAGAACAAGGAACAAAAGTGTATTTAAAAACTGAAGATATTACTGATATGGATGAAAATAAAAAAAATGAATTTCTATCAAATAATATATTAACATACAAACCTGGAGATGTAAAAGAAAATTTATACAAGTGTACTTCAATTGAATATGATGAAAAAGGAAAAGTAATTAAAATAGTATTTGAAAAAAGGTAAAACAATAAAAAATGTCTAAAGATGTTGCAAAAAGTAGTAAAAAACATTATAATTATTATAATAGACAAGAGAAAACATAAGATATTAACTTTTAGAGCAAAACTGTTCTAAAAACAATAAAAATAAAAAAAGACAAAAATGGAGGTGAAGATATATGGAGAATGCTTCAAAAGCTTTAATTATAGCAGGTGCTATACTAATATCTATATTATTAATTTCAGTAGGTGTTTTAATAATGAATTCAACAGGTGATACACAAAGGTCAGTAGAGGATCAATCAAAAGCAATAGCAATAAGAACATTCAATTCACAATTCACACCATATGAAGGAAGCGAACAATCTGCTAGTCAAATTCGTGCTTTAAAGTCAACAGTAAATTCAAGTAATAGTACAAATCCAGACCATCAGGTAAAATTTGAATTGGAAAAAAATCTTACAATAAATTCACAAAATAAATATAATGTTGAATTAATTTATGGAGAAAAAGAACAAGATGGAAGTACAAAGAATGTTGGATATGTTGTTACTGTTAAAGTTACTAAAGGTGGAAAATAAATGTTTAGGATAAGTAAAACTTATCCTGAATTAAGTACATAAGTTTTATGTACTTAATTCAGGACAAGATAAAGGAGGAAAAAATTTGGAAAACTCAGTAGATGCATTAAAAATGGCTTTTGCGGTCTTTATGTTTATAGTAGCATTGTCAATAATTTTTTCCTTACTTACAAAGACAAAGGATACAGCAGATGTAATTTTGTTCTATTCAGATAAAACAAATTATTATGACTGGGAAGAAGGTTCAACAGAAAAAGGAAGAACAGTAGGAAAAGATACAATAATATCAGCATTATACTCACAAGCCAAAGAAGACGTCTTTATAAAAATAGAGGATGGTTCTAACGTAACACTATTTACACCAACAAGCAAAAATGAAGATAGAACAACTTATATAAAAGAAAAGTTAAACACAGGAGAAGAAAACGAATATGTAGAGCATATTGTTGAAATAACTACAGGAGGAATGTTTAGAACAGCAGAAGATGGTACAAGACTACATGTCCAAGGTACAAAAAAGACAAGAACATATATTATATATACGAAAATATAAGGAGGGAAAAATTATGTCAGATACATTTATAACAATAATAGCAGTAATGATAGTAGCAGTAACATTGTTTGTAATTCCAGTAATGGCAACAGCAAATCAAAATGATAACATAACACAAACAGCAGTACAAACGATAGTCTCAGAATTTGTAAACACATCTGCAAAGGAAGGAAAAATAACAATAAATAACTATGATAATTTCATTCAAAAGTTATTTGCAACAGGAAACTCATATGATGTAGAAATTGAAGTGCAAATATTAGATGATAATCCAGGTAGAAAAGGTGTTAAGGCAATAGGAGAGAATATTTATTATTCAGAATTCACTAATTCAATAGTGGAAAAAATAGAACAAGATAATGTATATTTGTTAAAACAAGGTGATTATGTCAAAGCTAAAGTAAAAAATACTAATGTTACATTTGGAACACAAGTTAAAAACTTCATATACAGTATTTTAGGAAAAGACACAATAGCAATAGAGGCAAGTGGTTCTGCATTAGTTTCAACAACAGGAAGTAAAAGTTAAATATAAAAACTAAAAGGACAGAAATATTTCTGTCCTAATTTTAAATAACCTAAGGGGGGCAATAAAAATGTCAGATACACTAATGACTATATTAGGAATATTTATAGCAGTAATATTAATGTTTATACTTCCATTAATAATGATTGCAAATAAGAATGATGAAATTGCACAAACAACAGTACAAATGGCAGTTGCAGATTTTGTAAATACAGTTGCAAACCAAGGGAAGATAACATATTTTGACTATGATAAATTAGTGCAAAAATTAAGCTCAACAGGAAATGCCTATGACATACAAATAGAAGCTCAGATAATAGATGATAACCCAAGAAGAACAACCACAACAGGCTCTAGAGATTTAAGTGGAGAAAATAAATATTATTCAGTATATACAAACACTATATTAGAACAGGTAGAAGGAGAAGCACAAGTATATGAATTAAAAAAGGATGATTATATAATTGTGAATGTAAAAAATACAAACTTAACTCTTGCAACAGAATTAAAGAATTTGTTTTACAAATTAGTTGGTAAAGAAACATATGCAATTGGAACATCTGCATCTGCATTAGTATTAAACCATGGAAATGAAGAAGAAAAACATATAGATTCGATAAAAGAGAATAAACCAGACACATATTCTGAAAAAAAGATTGTTACAAAAACAATTGTAACAGAGACAATAAATGGACATCTTGACTTAGTTGTAGTTTTAGATTGTGAACCAACAACTATGCCATGGCATAATAACAATGGAAGTAGTACAAGTTTTATAAGAAATATTGTAGATGCTGTATCTGGAGAGGGAAATAATGTAAGCTTCATATTAACATGTAACCCAACAGTACTTTATACAGACTTAAATAATTTAAGCTGGATATATAATGCTTATGAAGATGAAACCTCAAGCAATTATGTAAAAGCTATACAAAAAGCACTAGACACAGTAAAAAACAAAGAAGGAACAAGATGTATTGCTTTCCTATCATGGAAACCTGACCAAAGCTATTTGGATTCAGCTATAAAAGTTCTAGCAAGAAATACTGGATCATTTGATTTGTTTTGTACTACTCCTTGTTGTGGTAGTACTTCATACAATGGAAAATGGCATCAATCCATTCCAGCAAGCAAATCTGCGGGGCACTTAATAGGAAGTAATATAAAAGATAGATTTAAAACACTATTAAATAGAACAGAAACTAGAATAAAAGATATGACTCTAGAATCTCAAGATTTAAAAGTAAAGTTAGAATACTTTAATAGTGAAACAGAAACTATAAGTATTACTGTAAATAATGATTCTTATCTTGTAGGAACATCACTACCTTCATATATTATATATAAAAATGCTAAGGGAGACTATTTTTTAGATTTAAAATTACTTGGTGAGGTATTAGGAATGACTCTAAAAGAGTGGGATGAAGCAGTTATAAAAATGGAATATATTCTAAAATAAATTAATAGTATAGAAAGGATAAAAATGAAAATTCAAAATTTAGCAATAATATTTTTAGTAATAACAATTCCGTTAATAGTAATATTATCATATTATTTGAATTTGCAACAAAAAACATTAAAATTGCAAGCCGAATATGATACAAAATTAGCAGAATCAACTAAAGAAGGAATAAAAGCATTTGAAGTAAATACTGTAGACTGGTCAGAATGGGTAAGTGAGGTAAGTAGCAAAAAAATAAGAGATAATGTACAAGCCACAGTAAATACATTTTTAACAAGTTTAGCAAACAACTTAAATATATCAGGAACAGCTAAAGAATATATGCTAAACTATATACCAGCAATTGCAGTAACAATGTATGATGGATATTACATATATGCCCCAACATATGTACCAGTAACAGTCGAAGATGAAAATGGAGTACAACTTTTCTACGATATAGAATCAGGAAACAAGAATAAAGTAAGTCAAGACTCTGAAAACAGTATGATATTATATGAAGCAAAAGAAGGTGGGGAAACATACTATTATGAATACTTAGATGATGCACAACAAAGACAAACACAAACATTACCAAATTTAACAACAGATATAAATAAAGCAAAGATGGAGTATAGGCATACCTTAAACAACAAAATAGCATATTCAGCAAGATATAAAGATGATAATAGAACAGATATTGTAGTAAATTATACATTAGACAATAGAATCTATGTGTATGGGGAAGTAGATGGTACAAGTGTTACAAAAGATGGATATTTAATTTATCTAAAAGAATGTACATTACCAAGAGCACATCTAAAAACAGAAAGTGAAAGACCTAAAGCTTCTGATATACAAGTAGATAGAGGAGTAAAAGGAGTAAAAACAGAAAAAATAGGTATAGAAACAGAGATATTGCAAGAACAAGTATTATTTTTTGAAAGTAATCAATATATATTAAAAACATTTAAATATATATATGATGCAACTCATGAAAAATTATATTATGATGAAATTGCTGATAACTTCTTTACAATAAATGCTTCAACGAAAGAGAGACAATTCATAAAAGATGACGAAAGTATAAGAATAGGTTCAAAAGAATGTAAATATAAATCAGTATCTGTATTATGGGGAAAAACCGATGGAACAACTGAATATAAAAAAGTATACCAAATATTAAATGGAAGAGATAAAAGAAAATGGTGTATAAGTATAAGACCTGAAAATGCAAAAGAAAAAAATAACGGGATAGAAATAATAGACACAGAAGTAAAAGACAATCTATTAGTAGAACTAGGACTAGATGACCTAAGATTTAGTACAATTTATAGAGACTTTAGTTCAATAAGTTATTATGTAGAGGCATATGCTTTTACAAATTGGGTAAATCAAAATTTAGCAAATAAAAATTTCAAACAAGTAGATATTGAATATAATAACGAAAATAATAAATATGAAATGTCTTTAAAAGATATACCATCTAATACCTTTAGAATAGATGAAAATAATGATCCAGAGAATATATATTCAATAATAGTTGAACACAAAAGAGAAATAATGAAAAATAAAGTTATAGGTAATCTAAACTTATCAATATCAAATTATAACAGAAGTGGAACATATGGATTTAAGTTGCCAATATTAACAGAAAAGGATTGGGAACAAGTATTTAGCAATATATCATTAATAACATTTTTCCAAGGAATACCAATAGGATTAAAATATTATAACAACTATGCAATAGCAACAAGTACAACAAATAGAGAATATGTAGATCCAGGAGAATTGCTATTTAGTGGAGAAGATACAAATTATCATAGAGTATACTGCGAAAAGTGTGGAAATATAATATATACTGGATACAGAAGTGTAGAATATGTACAGAAAGAATTTACAAAAGGAGAAAACAATATATATTATTATCAACACGATAATGTAAATAATACAAACTCAGAAATAGCTTGTTATTATTGCACAGTAAATAAAGCAAACTACAAACAAACAGAGAATGAAGAAATAGCATATTTACAAGCAAAATCATATGGTGAAGCTTTAGCAAGAGAAAGATATTATCAAAAAGAGAAACTAGAAGGCTCTATTGCATTAACAATAACATATGTAGAAAACATAAAAAAGGATGCATATATAATAGAGAGTGTTAGCAATATTACACCTAATACATATGAGTGCCCAATAGGAGGAACCCATACTGTTGTAAGTGACATTCCAACAGTAAGAACATACAGTGATGTAAAATGGGAATTAATATTTGTTGGATGGAACACAGAAAAAGATGGTAGTGGACAAATGTATTCATCAAAGGACAGAATAAGCAATATAACAGAAAATATGATATTATATGCACAATGGTCTATAAAGTTAACTTCATTAGATTGGAAATATGACAACTATTGGACATCAAATGAAGATGCAAGTACACTATTTAATCCATCAAATTACTATAAACCACCTGGATGGGTAACATCTTTTGTACGTTATATAGGGGATGGAAGTATTTCATATATCTATTTTGATACAGCAAATAATAATAATGCAATAAGGATGACAGGAAATAGTGTATTTCAGCGGAAAAGGAGCATGTTGGGCTACATTTGATGGAACAGCCAAAGACCATTATCAAGCAACATCAGAGAAAACTGAAGTTGCACTACTTAGAGATATGAGTTTTAGTTATGACTTGGATTTTGGAGATAGTATTGGTGGAGCAGGAGTAATATTTAACTTATCTGGCTGTGAAGATTCATCAGATATTGTAAGCGGATATATGTTAAGTTTTAACTTTATAAATCCTCCAGATAGTTGTGGAATATCAAATATTTTTTATTATACAAGACGTACAGGTTCTATTTGGTATTTTAAATATAACAAGGGAATGATTAAAGGTAAACCTTACTTAAACAGAACACCTTTAGGTTACAGCGATTGCACCCATATTACAAACTTAACAATACCACAAAAAGGTAGGATAATATTAAAAAAAATAGAAGATGGATATGAAATATATTACCAAGCTAATCAATATTCTACTATGGAACTTAAATATACAATAAATAATGTGAGTTCAAAAATGGATTATAATTTCAATTCATTTGGCTTCTTCTCATCACATTTCCAACATGGCTGTTACGGAATAGGAAGATTTGAATTAACAGATATTGCAATTAATGCAGATTTTATGCCAATGGGTGATTAAATAAAACTCAAATAATAATTTAAACAAAATGTAAAGATGGATTTACAGTAAAAGGCGAAGAGTCAGCAACATTCCTAGAGGAAAAACTTGCAATTTTAGGACTAAATGAAAGAGAAATAGAAGAACAAAAACTAAAAACACTATTAAGAGAAGGCTATACAGTTGTTAAATGGGGAGGAATAGAAATAATAGAATAAAATATCTAGTTTTAGGAAGGAACAAGACATATGAAAATTCAAAATTTAGCAATAATATTTTTAGTAATAACAATTCCGTTAATAGTAATATTATCATATTATTTGAATTTGCAACAAAAAACATTAAAATTGCAAGCCGAATATGATACAAAATTAGCAGAATCAACTAAAGAAGGAATAAAAGCATTTGAAGTAAATACTGTAGACTGGTCAGAATGGGTAAGTGAGGTAAGTAGCAAAAAAATAAGAGATAATGTACAAGCCACAGTAAATACATTTTTAACAAGTTTAGCAAACAACTTAAATATATCAGGAACAGCTAAAGAATATATGCTAAACTATATACCAGCAATTGCAGTAACAATGTATGATGGATATTACATATATGCCCCAACATATGTACCAGTAACAGTCGAAGATGAAAATGGAGTACAACTTTTCTACGATATAGAATCAGGAAACAAGAATAAAGTAAGTCAAGACTCTGAAAACAGTATGATATTATATGAAGCAAAAGAAGGTGGGGAAACATACTATTATGAATACTTAGATGATGCACAACAAAGACAAACACAAACATTACCAAATTTAACAACAGATATAAATAAAGCAAAGATGGAGTATAGGCATACCTTAAACAACAAAATAGCATATTCAGCAAGATATAAAGATGATAATAGAACAGATATTGTAGTAAATTATACATTAGACAATAGAATCTATGTGTATGGGGAAGTAGATGGTACAAGTGTTACAAAAGATGGATATTTAATTTATCTAAAAGAATGTACATTACCAAGAGCACATCTAAAAACAGAAAGTGAAAGACCTAAAGCTTCTGATATACAAGTAGATAGAGGAGTAAAAGGAGTAAAAACAGAAAAAATAGGTATAGAAACAGAGATATTGCAAGAACAAGTATTATTTTTTGAAAGTAATCAATATATATTAAAAACATTTAAATATATATATGATGCAACTCATGAAAAATTATATTATGATGAAATTGCTGATAACTTCTTTACAATAAATGCTTCAACGAAAGAGAGACAATTCATAAAAGATGACGAAAGTATAAGAATAGGTTCAAAAGAATGTAAATATAAATCAGTATCTGTATTATGGGGAAAAACCGATGGAACAACTGAATATAAAAAAGTATACCAAATATTAAATGGAAGAGATAAAAGAAAATGGTGTATAAGTATAAGACCTGAAAATGCAAAAGAAAAAAATAACGGGATAGAAATAATAGACACAGAAGTAAAAGACAATCTATTAGTAGAACTAGGACTAGATGACCTAAGATTTAGTACAATTTATAGAGACTTTAGTTCAATAAGTTATTATGTAGAGGCATATGCTTTTACAAATTGGGTAAATCAAAATTTAGCAAATAAAAATTTCAAACAAGTAGATATTGAATATAATAACGAAAATAATAAATATGAAATGTCTTTAAAAGATATACCATCTAATACCTTTAGAATAGATGAAAATAATGATCCAGAGAATATATATTCAATAATAGTTGAACACAAAAGAGAAATAATGAAAAATAAAGTTATAGGTAATCTAAACTTATCAATATCAAATTATAACAGAAGTGGAACATATGGATTTAAGTTGCCAATATTAACAGAAAAGGATTGGGAACAAGTATTTAGCAATATATCATTAATAACATTTTTCCAAGGAATACCAATAGGATTAAAATATTATAACAACTATGCAATAGCAACAAGTACAACAAATAGAGAATATGTAGATCCAGGAGAATTGCTATTTAGTGGAGAAGATACAAATTATCATAGAGTATACTGCGAAAAGTGTGGAAATATAATATATACTGGATACAGAAGTGTAGAATATGTACAGAAAGAATTTACAAAAGGAGAAAACAATATATATTATTATCAACACGATAATGTAAATAATACAAACTCAGAAATAGCTTGTTATTATTGCACAGTAAATAAAGCAAACTACAAACAAACAGAGAATGAAGAAATAGCATATTTACAAGCAAAATCATATGGTGAAGCTTTAGCAAGAGAAAGATATTATCAAAAAGAAAGCTTAGATGGAAAAATTGGAATAATGATAAGATATCATTCTAATGTAGATGGTTATGAGGAAGTTAAAGAAATTCATAATATGCCAGAAGATCAAGAAGCAGAGCCAGGTGTACAAACAACATTATCTACAAAAAGACCATCTATTGATACAACAGATCAATTTATAAAATACGTATTTGTTGGATGGACAACAGATAAAGATTCAACGAGGATAGATTATATGCCAGGAACAACGGTTTTGTTTGATGATGACGTAGATCTTTATGCAATTTGGAGAATATCTTTAAGTAATTTGAATTGGAAAAAAGACTATACTCCAAGTGTATCTAATATAAACATAAGAGAATCTGATGATGGTGCAATAGTTACAATGGTAGGAAATCAAACTAATCCAGGTAAAGGTGCAACATGGGCTACATTCACTTCAGAATTTGTTGAAATACAAGAATTTGCATTTAATTATTATATTAACAAAGGTGATAGCTTTAATTCTGGTGGATTTATGTTTAATGTTATAGAAGATGGAAATACATTATCAGGATATATGTTAAGTATAAATTTTGCAGGTAAATTTTATTCTATAGCAGGAAGTAATGGAGCAATATATAAATTTAGATATAATAAAAACTCAAATTGGAATAATGTAGAATCTATAGAACTAATACAACCTCTTAAATTTGGAACTTATACAGGGGGAAGAGAAAGCTCTGGTTCAGGAAATATAACCATAACAGTAGTAAAAGGTGGATATATAGTAAAAGGTAGTGAATTAGCACAAGAATATTTTGTACCAGTAGATGATATAAAACCAGACACTTTTGGATTCTATTCAGATCATTATTCTCATGCTTGCGATCAAATTGGATATTTCAGGTTAGACAATATAAAGATAGTGGTAGTAAGAAATAAATAGCAACAACTAATTCCAAAAATGGATATTACTATTATAAAGTGATATCCATACTTGGATTTTAAAAAACACAATTGAAAAAGCTATAATCTTAAAATAGGAGATTAATTTGAAAATGAAAAAAAACATATTATTAATAACTATTCCAATAGTAGTTATAATATTTTCTGTGCTTGGATTATTAATAACAAAAAATACAACAATTAAAAATATAAAAAGAAAAAACAGTGAATATGAATACTATTTAGGAAGAGTAATATATGGTACAGAGGTTACAACAGTTATAAATAAAGCTATAAATGAAAATGAAAAAAATAATATTTTAAAAGATGAAAAAAATTACTATATCGAAAATGAAACAGATAGTATAAAAGTAGAAATCAAAATGTTAAGTACAGGCAAAACATATTCTATGGAAACTATTTATAACAATGATATCACAAAATTTGTTCAAAACTTTAATTTAATAAAGTTTAAATGTACAAGTATAGAGTATCATAAAGATTCATGGAGAGTAAGCAAAATGGTTTTTGAAGAGGTAGAAGAATAAACTTAAATACTGTGATTAATTCACAATACTTACTAAAAGGTAGTTAAATATAATTTAAATAATAATTTAAACAAATATGGTTATCCTAATTTAGGGTGACCATATTTGAATTTTATAAAAAAAAGTTTAATAATATTAATACTTTTAATATCATTAATATATACAGTAAATATAACAAATATACCAGAAAACATAATACTATTTGAAAACGAGGAATTGAATTTAAATCAAATATTAGGAGTGGTATTAAAAGAAGGAAGAGAAGAGATTGTTCAGGCTTCGAATACAAATAGCAAAATTGAAAATAAAAAAATAACTGTAAGTTTATTCAATTTATTTAATGTAAAAACAGTAAATGTGAGTACTGTACAAAACACAAAGGTAATACCATTAGGTAATATAATAGGAATAAAACTATATTCAGACGGGGTTTTAGTAATAGGGATGACAGAAATAGAAGGAAAAAAACCATATGAAAATACAGGAATAAGGGAAGGAGATTTAATAACAAAAGTTGATAATGTTCAAGTTACAACAACACAAGCATTAATAGAATGTGTAAACAAGTCAAAAGGTCAAAATGTAAAAATACAATATATAAGAGAAGGAACAGAATATATAGCTAATATAGAACCAGTAAAAACAAAAGAGAATAAATATAAAATTGGATTATGGGTAAGGGATGGAGCTATGGGAATAGGAACAGCAACATATTATGAGCCGGAAAGTGGAAAAATAGCAACTTTAGGGCATGGTATAGTAGATAGAGATACAGACAAATTAATAACAATAGAAAGTGGAACATTACTTACAAGTACAATAACAAAAATAAAAAAGGGAGAAGAAGGAATACCAGGAGAGATAAGAGGAGTAATAAATGATAGTCAAAAAATAGGTAACATTAACCTAAATACAGAGTTTGGAATATATGGAAAGCTAGAAGAAACAAATAGACTTGGAATAGATACAACAAACGTTTTGGATGTTGCATTAAAAAATGAAATAAAAACAGGAAAGGCAACAATTTTATTGATGCTAGAAGATGGAATAAGAAAAGAATATGAAATAGAAATAAAAAAAATATACAAAAACAATACAGAGGATAATAAAAGTATGCTAATAGAAATAACCGATTCAGAATTAATAGAAAAAACAGGAGGAATTATACAAGGTATGAGTGGAGCACCAATATTACAAAATGGTAAATTTATTGGAGCAATAACACATGTGTTAGTAAATAATCCTATTCAAGGATATGCAGTGTTTGGAGAAACAATGATAAAACAGATGAATATATAACTATTACATCTTATTAATAAATAAGATGTAATAAATAATACAATAAAGAAAGAGGCTAATAGCCTCTTACATATTTATAAAGAAAAATTATCTACAGTTAGTATTATTTCTTTCATTTTGGTTATTGTTATTTTCACTATTTCTGTTATTCTTTTTGTTGTTTTTATTGTTTTTATTATTTTTATTTTCTGACATCAAAAAACACCTCCTAGAAATTTATAATAATATTATTTACAAAAAGGTATAAAATATACACCCCAAAATTACATTAATAAAATACAAAACAATAAAACGAATTATGTAAATAAAAGAAGGTGTAAAAAACTTTATGTCGAATATTATATAGTAGGAAAGGTGTAAGATATGGTGCGATATAGTGATGCTTTTATTGATGAGGTAAGAATTAATAATGATATAGTAGACATCGTATCAAAATATATAATACTAAAAAGAAGCGGTAGAAATTTCTCAGGGTTATGTCCTTTTCATAAAGAGAAAACGCCTTCTTTTTCTGTTTCCCCAGACAAGCAAATTTTTCATTGTTTTGGATGTGGCGTTGGTGGCGATGTATTTACTTTTATAAGCAAAATAGAAAATATAAACTATAAAGAATCAATAGAAATGCTTGCAGAAAAAGCAGGCATTGCATTACCTGCACCAGATAATTCTGATACAACAAAAAGAGATTTATTAAAGCAAAAAGTGCTTGAAATAAATGAAATTGTTGCAAACTACTACCATCAAAATCTATACACACCAAAAGCAAAACCAGCACAGGAATATGTAAAATCAAGAAAACTCGACAATAATACATTAAAAAAATTTATGATAGGATATTCAGGTCGGTGGAGATGAAGTGTACAAACTTTTAAAATCAAAAGGCTTTACAGAGGAACAAATATTAGCCTCAAATTTGGTAAAGAAAACAAATTATGGATATAGTGATGTTTTCAAAAACAGATTAATGTTCCCAATTCAAGACATAAGAAATAAGTATATAGCCTTTGGCGGAAGAGTGTTAGAAGCATCACCTGCTAAATACAAGTATATAAACTCAACAGAAGGGATTGCATACAGTAAAGGAAAAAATCTTTATGCAATGAATCTTGCAAAAAATGCAAATATGGGTAAAATCATAATGGTAGAAGGATATATGGATACAATATCACTTCATCAAAGAGGAATACCAAATGTTGTAGCATCACTAGGGACAGCACTAACCGAAGGACAAGCACGATTACTCAGAAGATACACAGAAAAAGTGATAATCTCATATGATTCAGACAGTGCAGGACAAGCTGCAACAATGAGAGGACTAGAAATACTAAAAAATGTAGGGTGTGATGTTAGAATACTACAATTGGAAGGAGCAAAAGACCCAGACGAATATGTTATTAAATATGGTAATGGACGTTTTAATATGCTAGTAGATAATGCAATATCTTTAGTTGAATTTAAAACAAAAGTACTAAAAAAGAGTTTAGATTTAAACAATGTAAATGATAAAATAAAATTTCTAAAAGAAACAGCAAAGCTACTAACGACAGTTGAAAGTAAAATCGAACAAGAACTATATATAGATAAAATTGCAAAAGAATATGATATTTCAAAAGAAGCGCTTTATGCTGAAATAAATAAATCAACCGATAAAAGAATAACCTCAAAGGTTCTTGAAAGAAAACCACAAATGCTCATAAAAAAAGAAGAAGTAGAAAAAAGACTTATTGAAAGAGAAAAAACAATAATAGCACTACTACTTCAAGAAGAAGTATATGAAAAGATAAAACCAGAGATACAAGTAGAGGATTTTAAATCTGAAATAAACAAGAAAATATTAAAAAGATTGTATGAAGAATATGAAAAGGGAAATAGTAATATAAATGATATATTAAACTATTTTATTGAAGATGAACAAGCAATGAGTAGAATAACAGAGATTATGGCAGAAGATTATCAAATAAAAAATGACGAAAAAACAATAGCCAACATTATTAATACATATAAAATTGAAAAATTAGATAATAGGAAAGTAGAGCTTTTGGAAAAAGAGCAAGAACAAGGGATAAGTCAAGAAGAAAAAGAAAAAATAATAGAAGAAATAAATAAAATAATAATACAAAAAAAGATGATTAAATAATACTTTTTTCCAAATAAGGAGGAGAATAATGGAAGAAGATAATAATATTAATATAGAAAAAGATACAGATAATAATGAAGTAGTAGAACAAGATACAGAAAAAAAAGTTACAGATATAATAAAAAAGGCAAAAGAAAAGGGAAATATAACATATGGTGAGCTAGCAACAGAATTAGGAGAAGTAAACCCAGAGCAAATAGACAAAGTATTTGATGTAATGGAAAAAATGGGTGTAGATGTATTAAAAGATGACTTAGAAGAGCCAGATGCAGATGATTTATCTGAAGTGGAAGACTTAAAATTAGACGATATAGATTCAATGAACTTTGAGGGTGTAAGTACAGATGACCCAGTGAGAATGTACCTACGTGAAATTGGAAAAATAGAACTACTTTCATTTGATGAAGAATTAGAACTAGCAAAAAAAATATTAAAGGGAGACGAGGAGGCAAAACAAAAACTAGCTGAATCAAACCTAAGACTAGTTGTTAGTATAGCAAAAAAATATGTGGGAAGAGGTTTATTATTCTTGGATTTAATACAAGAAGGAAATATGGGACTAATAAAAGCAGTAGAAAAATTTGATTATACAAAAGGATATAAGTTTAGTACTTATGCAACTTGGTGGATAAGACAGGCAATAACAAGGGCAATAGCAGACCAAGCAAGAACAATAAGAATACCAGTTCATATGGTAGAAACAATAAATAAATTAATTCGTACATCTAGATTACTACTACAAAGACTTGGTAGAGAACCATCACCAGAAGAAATAGCAGAAGAACTAGAAATGCCAGTAGAAAGAGTTATGGAAATACAAAAAATAGCTCAAGATCCAGTATCTTTAGAAACACCAATAGGAGAAGAAGATGACAGCCACTTAGGAGACTTTATACAAGATGATGATTCACCAGCTCCACAAGATGCAGCAGCTTACACAATGTTAAAAGAACAATTAGAAGAAGTAATGAATACATTAACACCAAGAGAAGCAAAAGTATTAAAACTAAGATTTGGTTTAGAAGATGGAAAAGCAAGAACACTTGAGGAAGTGGGAAAAGAATTTGATGTAACTCGTGAAAGAATAAGACAAATAGAAGCAAAAGCATTAAGAAAATTAAGACATCCAAGCAGAAGTAAGAAACTAAAAGACTATATGAACTAGAAAATTTGCATTTTTTGTAAATGTGTGGTATAATATTCGTGTAATATTTATATTAATAATAGAGAGGTGAAAACAACTTAAATATTAAGTTGAAAATATGGCGCAAATAGTAAAGATTATAAAAAAAATCATAAATGAAGTATTTGGAACATCTACAAATACAAAAGAGGATAGGCTTGAAGAAATAGCAGAACATGATATATTACCTAATTTAAAAAAATCACTAACAAATTCAGATAATATGGGGGAGAACTCAGCAGAGCCTATGGTATCAGAAAGCAGCCAATTATCTGAAAATGGTGGATTTCCTAATGGATTAAAGAAAGATACATTAAATAAAATGAGAAAACAATTACCAAAAGAAGTAAGAGTAGAAAAAATTATAACAGAAAAAGATAAAGAAGAAAGAGATAGATAAAAGAAATAATTTAAAATTATTTCTTTTTTCTTGACAAATAAAGCAAAACAAATTATAATATATACATTGCTTATGGCGAGATAGCTCAGTTGGCTAGAGCATCCGGTTCATACCCGGCAGGTCGATGGTTCGAATCCATTTCTCGCTACCAAAAAGAATCTGTTTAAACTACAGAGAAAAAATCAATCAGTAAAATGATTGATTTTTTTGCTTTATTTAGATTTCTTTTTGTTTTGAGGAACTACAATTCTTTGTTTCTTTTCATCTTCATCTTTTATTTTGGGTTTAGCTATATTTAAATGTGAAGAAACCTCAGAAATATTTAAATCTTTTCCGTTTCCATTAACTATCTCTATTTTTTTAGGAGTTTCATCCATATACTTCACCTCATTTAATTAATTTATAAATAAATATTAGCATAATATAATAAAAAATTCAACTATAAACAATAAATATTGACTAATTAGGCTATTTGAGATAAAATAGTATATATTTAAAGAGAGGTAACAAATGGATATAAATAAAGCAAAACAGGTAATTGAATCAATTTTATTTGCTGTTGGAAGAGATATTTCAGTAGAAGAACTATCAGTAGTTTTAGAATTAACACCAAAAGATACTGAAGAAATAATCGAAAGCATGAAAGCAGATTTTGAAGAACAAGGAAGAGGAATAGAAATAATTAAAGTAAATAATGGATATCAATTATGTTCTAAAAAAGAAAATTACGATTATATATATCAAATAATAGATAAAAGAAACAAACCTAATTTATCACAAGCAGCTTTAGAAACTTTAGCTATTATAGCATATAATCCAAAGATTACTAGGGCAGAAATAGAAAGCATAAGAGGAGTAAATTCTGATGGAACAATATATAAATTATTAGATCATAATTTAATAGAAGATGCAGGAAGATTGGATTTACCAGGAAGACCTACAACTTATAAAGTAACTAAAGAATTTTTAAGGATGTTTGGATATTCTTCTTTAGACGAACTACCAGAATTACCAAGATATAAATTAGATGAAAACCAACAAATTGTTATAGACGATATTGTAGAAGAAAAAAATATAGAGGCTCCAATGCCCGAAAGGGAAGAACAAGAAACCTTAAATGAAGATGAAAATTAGAAAATAAAATTGGAGGAATAAATTATGAAATTATCACAAACAGGAATGGGTACAATAAAATTAAATAATCTAGATGAAATGTATCCAGTACAAGATATATTATTACAAACAGGACAGTTAGTACAATATGGTACAGGTCTATATGCATACAATAATGTTCCACTATTAGTTAGAAGAAATGTGGAGAAAATTATTACAGAAAAATTAAATAATCACGGATGTATAGAAGTATTATTACCAACTTTGCAACCAGAAAAACTATGGAAAGACTCAGGAAGATATTCTCATTATGTAGAAGATGGAACAATGTTTACAATAAGTACAGATAAAGGTGGATTTTGCTTAGCACCAACTGCGGAAGAAGCAATGTTAGAATTTGCAAGAGAAAAACTTAAATCATATAAAAATTTACCAGTAACTTTTTATCAAATAGGAGAAAAATATAGAAACGAAATAAGAGCAAGAGGATATTTACTAAGAGGAAAAACATTCCCAATGATGGATGCATATAGCTTTAATAGTTCAGAAAAAGACTTAGCAAAGACATATGAAAACATAAGAGAAGCATACTTAGAAATGTTTACAGAAATGGGGCTAAATGTAATTCCAGTTGTAGCAGACAATGGAGATATGGGTGGAAAAAAATCAGAAGAATTTATGGTTTTATCACCAATAGGAGAAGATACAATTCTTTATGATGAAAAAACAAATACAGCTTTAAATACAGAAATATTAGAAAGAGAAAATTATGAACAATATTTAAAAGAAGAATATAATATTACTGATATTTCAAAACTAGAGAAAAGAAGAGCAATAGAATTAGGACATATATTCCAATTAGGAACTAAATATTCAGAAACCATGAATGGAACATACATAGCAGAAGACGGAAAACCAGCACTATATTATATGGGATGTTATGGAATAGGTGTTAGTAGAACAGTTGCTACTATTTATGAAGAATCTGTTTTAAAAGATGAAAATGGTAAAGTACAAGGATTTGTATTGCCAGAAAGTGTTGCTCCATACAAAATACAAATTATTCCTAAAATGGATAATGAAGAAAAAGTAAAAGAAGCTAATGAATTGTATTGCACACTTTTAAATAATGGAATAGAAGCAATATTAGATGATAGGAACTTAAATTCAATTGGAGCTAAAATAAAAGATTGTAAAATTCTTGGAACACCTTATATGGCAGTTTTAGGAGACAAAGTAAAAAGTGGTGAAGTTGAATTAGAAAATGTTAGAACAGGGGAAAAAGAAATAATTTCTATAGAGAAATTATTAAACAAATTTAGTAAATAAATAATAAAATTTAAAATCATCTCATACTATTAATAAAGATATGAGGTGATTTTTTTATGCAAAAAATAATATATTTAGACCATTGTGCTACAACATATGTTGATGAAAAAGTATTAAAAAAGATGTTACCATATTTTAATATAAGTTATGGAAATCCATCATCTATGTATGCAATAGGGAGACAAAATAAGAGAATAGTAGAAAATTCAAGAAGCATGGTGGCTAAAGAATTAAATTGTAGCGCAAAAGAAATATATTTTACAAGCTGTGGCAGTGAGAGCGATAATTTAGCATTAAAAGGAATAGCATATGCTAATAAAAATAAAGGAAAACATATAATAACATCTAAAATAGAACATCCAGCTATTTTAAATAGCTGCAAAACCTTGGAAAGACAAGGATATGAAGTAAGCTATTTAAATGTAGATAAAAAAGGTTTTGTAAAATTAGAAGAGCTACAAGCAAGCATTAGAGAGGATACAATTTTAATTAGTATAATGTTTGCAAATAATGAAATAGGAACAATACAACCAATAAAAGAAATATCTACAATAGCAAAAAAACATAATATAATTTTTCATACAGATGCAGTTCAAGCAGCAGGAAATGTAAAGATTGATGTTGAAGAATTAGAAATAGATGCTTTATCTTTATCAGCACATAAGTTTTATGGCCCAAAAGGTATGGGAGCATTATATGTGAAAAAAGGAATAGAATTTGAAAGAGTACAAGACGGAGGACATCAAGAAAAGGGAAAAAGGAGCGGAACAGAAAATATAGCTGGCATAGTTGGTTTAGCAGAAGCCATTAAACTTGCTAATAGTAATTTGGAAAAAAATAATAAGCAAATATTAGATAATAGGAATTATTTTATAAAAAAATTAACAGACAATTTTGACAAAATAAAAATAAATGGAGATTTAGAAAAAAGATTACCAGGAAATATAAATGTAACTTTTTCAGGTAAAGATTCTTTAGAAATATTGCTAAAATTAGATGAATTTGGAATATGTGCATCAGCTGGATCTGCCTGCTCAACTGGAGATAGCTTACCATCTCATGTATTAACTGCAATAGGGCTAAATGCAGAGGAAGCATCAGGAACAATAAGGTTCTCTTTAGGAAAAGAAAATACAAAAGACGAAATTGATTATGTTGTTAATAAATTATCATATATATAGGGCGGAACTCTGTGTTCCGCCCGAATCTTATCCATTGACACCATTTTTTATCATTTTTTCTAATATCTGTATTGCATTAGTTGCAGCACCCTTTCTAATATTATCAGCAACTACCCATAAATTTAATCCATATTTAACACTATTATCTCTTCTTATTCTACCAACAAAAACTTCGTCAAAACCCGAACAATTACAAGCAAGAGGATATAAATTGTTTTTTATATCATCGATAACTTTTATTCCATTAAAACTTTCTAACTTTTCTCTAACATCATCTAAAGTAAAATCATTTTCTAGTTCTATATTAATACTTTCACTGTGGCAATTAAAAACAGGAACTCTTACCGTAGTAGCAGTGATTGGCATATCTGGCTTATGTAATATCTTTCTTGTTTCATTTATCATTTTTTCTTCTTCTTTTGTATAGCCATTATCTAAAAAATCATCTATATGTGGCAGACAATTATTATAAATTTGGTGTGGAAATTTTTCATTAGGTAAACCTTTAATACCATTTTCTAAATCTTTAATACCATAAATACCAGCACCGGAAACAGCTTGATATGTAGAATATACAATTCTTTTAATTTTGTAATTATCATCAAGAACTTTTAATGGTAAAACAGCTTGAATAGTAGAGCAATTGGGGTTCGCAATTATTCCATTATTTTTTGTTATATCTTCTGGATTAACTTCTGGTACTACTAAAGGTACGCTTGGATCCATTCTGAAAGCACTACTATTATCAATTACAATACACCCATGTTCAGCAGCAATAGGAGAATTTAGTTTAGAAGTATATCCACCAGCAGAGAAAATAGCAAAATCGAAATGTTCTTGAACAAAAGAATTAATAGTTAATTCCCTAACAGTATAATCTTTACCTTTAAAATTAATTATTTTACCAGCAGATTTTTTAGAACTAAAAAGAACATATTCATATATAGGAAGATTTTTTTCTTCTAATATTTTTAATATGGTTTTACCAACTAAACCAGTAGCACCAACAATAGCTAATTTATACATAAACAACACCTCATAATAGAATATTAAAGTATATAAAAAAATGTTCAAAAATTAAAAAAATTCAGCCTACATTTTGAGCACTTTTTATTGTAATTAGTATTTAGAATTTGGTATTTGGTATTTGGCTGTATAGAGAAATTCCTTTGAAGCAATTTGTATATCAAAATACAAAATACTAAACACCAAACACATCTAAATTATTAATTATTAACTATTCACTATTAATTAAAATATGTGTCCGCCCGTTGCTAATATATGAACTTTAACAAAATCTATTGCAAAAATATTGATGTTGTGGTATAAGTTATCTAGGGAAAATATAAATACAAGAAATAATGACTTTTTAAAGGAAGAAAAAATAAATGAAAAATATAAAAGATTATAACCTAGACGAGCTAAAAGAAGAATTTATTAAAATAGGTGAGAAGTCATATAGAGCAGAACAAGTATTTAAATGGTTGTATCAAGAAGAGGTAACTTCATTTGATGACATGACTAACTTGTCATTAGAATTAAGAGAAAAATTAAAAAAAGAATTTACTTTAAACAATTTTAAAATACTTAAAAAGCAAGAGTCCGTAGATGGAACAAAGAAATACTTATTCGATGTTTTGGACGGAAATGCTATAGAAACAGTTCTTATGGAATATCATCATGGTAAAACAATATGTGTTTCTTCACAAATAGGTTGTAAAATGGGATGCAAATTTTGTGCTTCTACAGGAATTAAATTTATCAGAAATTTAACAAGTGGAGAAATTGTAGAACAAATTTTGGCAGTACAAAGAGATGAAAAAACTAAAATATCTAATATCGTATTCATGGGAATTGGAGAACCATTAGATAATTATGATAATGTTTTAAAGGCTATTAATATATTAAATAATCCAAAAGGATTAAATATAGGTGCTAGGCATATAAGTATTTCAACAAGTGGCATTGTTCCTAAAATATATGAATTAGCAGATAGAGATTATCAATTTACTTTGTCTATATCATTACATGCTACAAACGATGAGAAAAGAAGTAAAATGATGCCAATAAATAATAAATATAATATAGAAGAATTAATGAAAGCATGTAAATATTATATAAAAAAGACTAATAAAAGAATATCTTTTGAATATGCATTAGCAAAGGATAATAATGATAATTTAGAAGATGCAAAAGAATTAGTTAAACTTTTAAAAGGAATGTTGTGTCATGTTAATTTAATTCCTATAAATAAAATAGAAAATGGGCAATATATTAAGAGTACAAATGAAAATATAATAAAATTCAGAGATTATTTGAATGCAAATGGAATAACAGCAACAATCAGAAGAGAATTAGGTTCTGATATTGATGCAGCTTGTGGACAGCTAAGAAGAAAAAATTTATAGAACAGGAGAAAAGTCTGTATGAGGGTTTTTGCTAAATCAGATATTGGTAAAGCAAGAGATATGAATCAAGATTCTTATTATGTTTCTCAACCAAGTGAAACCGTTGGTCTATATATTGTTGCAGATGGTATGGGAGGCTACAATGGCGGAGAGATTGCTAGTAAGCTTGCCATTATATCTGCTAAAAACTATATAGAAAACAATTTTGTTAAAACAGAGCATAGTAAAGAAGAATTACAAAACCTTGTAAAAAATGCAATTGAATATGCTAATATGGTTGTATATGAAAAATCAAAAGAAGATAAATCACTGGAAGGAATGGGAACAACAATAGAAGTTGTTCTTGCATGTGAAAATAGGATTTATATAGGTCATATTGGTGATAGTAGAGTTTATAGAATTAGAAAAAATATTATAAGAAAGCTAACAGTAGATGACAGCTATGTACAAAAATTAGTAAAAGATGGAACAATTACTAAGGAAGAAGCAAGAAGCCATCCTAAGAAAAATATGCTTACTAAAGCATTGGGATGTACATCTTTTGTTGAACCAATAGTAACAGTAAAAGGATTTTTAAAAGATGATATTATTGTTATTACATCAGATGGATTAACAAATATGGTAAATGATGAAGAAATATTAAAAATTATTAATGAAGATATAGAAAAAGCAAGTGAAAAATTAGTAGAAAAAGCAAATGAAGCAGGAGGACTAGATAATATAACAGTAGTTATAGTTAATTGCTGTTAAAGATCAAAAGTCTAAAATATTTGGAGGTTACTATGAATTTAGAAGGTAGATTATTAGGAAATCGATATGAAATATTAGAAAATATAGGAAATGGTGGAATGGCTACAGTATATAAGGCCAAATGTCATGTTTTGAACAGATTTGTAGCTGTAAAAGTACTAAGAGATGAGTTTACAACAGATGAAGAATTTGTAAAAAGATTTAATACAGAAGCACAATCTGCAGCAAGCTTAACACACCCTAATATAGTTTCTGTGTATGATGTTGGAAGTGAAGGCAATATTCATTATATTGTTATGGAATTAATTAAAGGAAAAACATTAAAAGAAATAATTAATGAGGATGGAGCACTTTCTTGGAAATGGTCATTAAATGTAGCTATTCAAATAGCTTCAGCATTAGAAACTGCTCATAAGAATAATATAATTCATAGAGATATAAAACCACATAATATAATAATAACAGAGGATGGTATTGCTAAAGTTACAGACTTTGGAATAGCAAAAGCAGTATCAAATTCAACTATAACAGCTTTTGGAACAACAATAGGTTCTGTACACTATTTTTCACCAGAACATGCAAGAGGAGGATTTACAGATGCTAAATCTGACTTATATTCTTTAGGTGTTGTATTGTATGAAATGGTAACTGGAAAAGTACCATTTAATGCAGATACTCCAGTTTCTGTAGCGTTAAAACATATGCAAGAAAAACCAATAGAACCAATGAAAGTTAATCCTAATGTACCTAAGGCAGTAAATGATATTATAATGAAAGCAATGCAAAAAGATGTAAACCTAAGATATCAAAATGCAACTGAAATGTTAAGAGATTTAAGTAAAGCTTTAAAAAATCCTAATGAAGATTTTGTAGTATCAGAAAAAACAACAGACTTTCCAACACAAAGAATATCTACAATTTATACAGAAACACCTAAAAGAGAAGCAAGAAATGATGAAAATAAAGAAGAGGAAGAAAAAAGTAAAAATAAATTTACAGCTTTTATAAAAAAACATAAAGCACTATCTATAGTTATAGGCTCTATATTGTTATTTGTTATTACTATTTTAGTAACAAATCTTATATTAGGCTTAGTTACTAAAAAAGATGTTCAAATTCCAGATTTAGTAGGAAAAGAACAAACAATAGCTCAAAGTGAAGTAGAAGGATTAAAATTGAAATATGAAAAAGGATCAGAAGAGTATAATAAAGATATACCAGCAGGATATATTATATCTCAAGACCCAACTTATATGCCTAACTATAAAATAAAAGAAGGAAGTACAATAACAGTAGTAGTAAGCTTAGGAAGTAATACTGTAAAAATGGAAAAAGTTGTTGGACTAACACAAGAAGAAGCTAAAAGTAAATTAGAAGCATTAGGTTTAAAAGTATCAATAGAAGAAGTTTATGATAATAAAGTTGAAGCTGGCTATGTAGTAGAACAGAGTGTAAAAGAAAATGAAGAAATAGATGCAGGAGAAACAATAAACCTTAAAGTTAGTAAAGGAATAGAAAAGGTAACTGTACCAAATTTACTTGGGAAAACAGAAGATGAAGCAAAAACAGCAATAAAAGATGCTGGATTAAAATTAAAAACAGTTGCAAGCACAGAAGATACAACAAAAGATGATGGGGTAGTTGTAAAACAAAGCTTAGAAGCAGGAACAGAAGTAGATAAAAATTCAACAATAACAATAACAGTTAATAAACTACAAGCTCAAAAAGAAGCGACAATTAATGTAAATGTTAAATCATTAAATGGTTCAGCAGAGGCAGAAGGAAAAGTTAAATTAAAAATTAATGTAAATGATGATACAGTATATAATCAATCTGTAAATGCACAAGTTGAAAGTATTTCACAAAAAATATCTGGTAAAGGAACTGTAACAGTAAAAGTATATTTGGATGGAATACTTAAAGCTACAAAAGATATTAATTTAAACAATGTAACATCTTATACATTTGAATAAAAAATAAGGGCAGAAGTTTATCTGCCCTTATATAATAAAGATAGGGTGAAATATGGTAGTAGAAGGAAGAATAATAACAATAATCTCTAATTTATTTTATGTAGAATTAGATAACAATAAAATAATAGAATGCACATCTAGAGGAATATTTAAAAATAAGGATATAAAACCAGTTGTTGGAGATATTGTAAAAATAGATAATGAAAATAACTCAATATTGGAAGTTTTGAATAGAACATCATATATTAAAAGACCTAAAATTGCAAATGTTACAAAACTTATTTTAGTAGTATCTGCAAAAAAACCAAGTCCAGACTTATTAATGCTAGATAAACAACTAGCATTTGCAGAATTCTTAAATATTGAACCAGTTATAATAATAAACAAAATAGATTTAGATAGTGCAGTTGCAGAAAGAATAGAAAAAATATATTCAAATATTGGGTATAAAGTTATACAAACAAATGCAAAGGATTTAGGAAACAATATACAAGAAGTAAATGATATTTTAAAAAACAATGTTAGTGTGTTTTCAGGAAATTCTGGAGTTGGAAAATCAACATTAATTAATGGAATTTTTGAAGAAGTATTAACTCAAGAAGGTGAAGTAAGTCATAAAAATAAAAAAGGAAAAAATACAACAACTTCAACAAAGTTATATAAAGTAGAAGAAAATACATATATTGCTGATACACCAGGATTTTCAACATTTGATGTGTATGAAATAGAGTATAGAGAATTATATAAATATTTTAAAGAATTTAATAAATATGCTAATAAATGTGAATATTTAGATTGCACACATGTAAAAGAAGAAAACTGTGCTATAAAAAGTAATGTAGGAAAAGATATAACAGAATCAAGATATAATAATTATAAAAAAATATATGAAGAATTGAAAGATAGGGAGGAACATAAATGGTAGAAGTATCAACATCAATATTGTCAGCAGATAAGGAAAATTCATTAGGAGTATTTTATAATTTAGAAGTGGCAAAAACAGATTACTTTCATATAGATGTAATGGATGGAGAATTTGTAGAAAATAATACAATAGAGTTAATGCAAGAATATGTGGGACAGATAAAACAAATTTCAAACATACCATTAGATATTCATTTGATGGTAAAAGATATAAAAACATTTGTAGATTCTTATATAGCATATGAACCTAATACAATAACATTTCATCTTGAGGCTTGCGAGAATGAGAAACAAGCAAAAGAAATAATAAGATATATACATGATAACCATATAAAAGTTGGAATGGCAATAAAGCCAAATACAAGCACACAAGAACTATACAAATATTTACCATATCTAAATAGTGTATTAATAATGACAGTAGAGCCTGGAAAAGGTGGACAAAAGTTAATACCAAGCACAATAGAAAAAGTAGAAAAAATAAAAGAATATATTGAAAATAATAATATTGATATAGATATAGAAGTTGATGGTGGAGTAAATTTAGAAAATGTAGAAAAGTTAAAAGAAGCAGGAGCAAATATAATTGTTGCAGGAACAGCAATAGTAAATTCAAAAGAATATACAAAAACGATAGAAAAAATAAAAAAATAAATATGAAGAATTCATCTTCATATTTATTTTTTGCTTTTTAATTTTTATTGTTTTTTCTATTTATATCAAATATAATTGCATCTTCATTATCAATTAAGAATTTTGAATCTGTTGTATTTGTTTTTATAGGATCTACATCTCCATTAGGAGCTTTATCAAATTGTAAGTGTTTTAGATCAAATTTATCTTTTTCTGGCTTTTCGTCTTCAGTTGAGAATCCAGTAGTAAATTTAGCAAAGTTATATTGCTTACTTAAATGAGGTTCACTATACTTACTAGCTAAAAAGTCTACTTTCATAATTCCAATAGAGTTTTTACCATTTAGATCTCTAACTTTATACATACATTGTTTAGCTTTTAAAGATTGTACTTTACCAGCTGAATAATTTTGCTTCCATTTAAATTGAGCATCATTATATTTTGAATCATATTGAACTTTTTCTGTATCGTAATTATATTTAAATGTCCATTCTCTTTTCTGACCAAGTTCTAATTCCCACCATTCATTATCTTCTGGTGTGTTATTTCCAAATACAAATTTATTTGCACAGTTGGCAAGTATTGTTTCTCTATATTTGCCTCGTTTTTGTTCTCCAAGTTGTCTTAAATTTTGTGCAGAAATTATAATTCCAACTCTATATTTTCTATAAAGTGTAAACATATTTGTTGTTGCATGTGTTATGAAATCTGGAAATTCATCAATGTATAAGAAATGTGGTACACGATTTTTTTCGTTTCCTGGTCTTCTTAAAACAGAATATTGCATTAGTAATAAGAAAAATAAACCGAAAGCTGTATGCACACTTGCTCCTAAATCACCACGCCTTGTGCATACTAAGGTTATTTCACCATTAGCCAACACTTGGTCATAGTTTAAGTTGTTTGTTCTATTACATAAAATATCTTTAACACCTTTTACTCTTAATAATGTATCTAATTGAGTTGTAGCAGCACTAATATATTTTTCTGTATCAGATTTATTTGAACCATTTGCATAGAAATTCTTTTTGAAATATCCTAATTGTAAAGAATATTGTTTTGCAAGTTCTGGTATTTCTTCTAATTGTTTACACATTTTTTCAACTAAGCTAAAATCATTAAACATATTTAGCATATCTTCTAATGTTGGAAGGTCATCTCCATGTAATCTAGGATACATTTCTTTTAATAATATAGAAATATTTTCTACTGCTTGTAGAGTAACATTTTGTCTAAAAGATTCTTCTAAATCTGTTCCAGCATATGTGTACATTTCTTTCAATACAGAAGAAATTATAATTGCTATCTTTACAGGATCATCAAAAGCAAATGGATTCAAACCTGGTGAATCTGGATTTGAAGGATCTATTAAATTTACAGGTATATTATAATTGTTTGCTACTTCTAAAATTCTTGATGTAGATTCATAATCTGGAGAAATAGAAGTAAAACCTATATTTTTGTATACTATTCCATCAGATGATTCACCTAGAATCATTTTCTTTAAATATGCTTTAAGTACTTTTTCTTTGCCATAAGTAGGGGTAAGCATATTTAAATTGAAATTTTCGTTTAAATATTTATTATCATATGGGTATTTTAATGTTGCTATTCTTGTTTTTAATGCTGTAAATCCTAATTCTTTAGAAGCTTCTTTGAAAAATGATTTTTTTTCAATATCTTTTGCCATCATAGGTTCAAATAACATAGATGTTTTTCCGCTTCCAGAAACACCACATACAAATACAGATTGAAATCTTCCTTGTTCTGTAAGAGAGATTGTTTTTCCAGTATCTTTATTAGCATATAAAGGTAATTCTACAGAATAAGCACCAGTATTTTCTTTTTTATCAGATAAGTTTATACCACCATAATCTTTTATAGAATCTTTTAAATCTTTTGTATCATTAATCCAAGTAAATAACTTTTTGAATAAAGGATAAAAAGTAACAAGTGGTAAATATACTGCAATTGATTGAAATGCTGGTTGTACTAAATTAGAAAAATTAGATATTACACTAACATATCCAGGTGTTGCCATAAACAATAACCAACATATTAAGTTCATCCATTGTACTACCATAGAAATTCCTATAATGTAAAGTGCAATACAATACATATAAAAGAAAGGAATTTTCATATCAGCAGCTTTTACAAATGATGATGAACCTGAAAATAGAAATGCAAATATTGGACAAGCAATTGCTAATGTGTATTGTATAGGACCCCAATAAGAAACCGATACACCAGTTAAAAACATTAGTAACATTTCTACCAATCTGTCTACTGCTAAGTAAATTGTTATTACTGTTAGAATATATGTTAAAAAAGTATTTCTATCAGTTTTTAGAAATTTTAAAAATTTATCAAAAAATTTCATTTTTATTACTCCTCTAAAATAAATAATCATATATATTATCTTATAAAATGCGCAAAAATACAATACTTTTTAGTGAAAAATGTATAATAAATATTGCATTTGGCGTTTTGAGTTTGAAATTTGAATTTTTGAATATATTTCAAAGGATTTAAATTAATTTTTATATACGGACAAATACAATTCTAAATATTAATTATATTAAAAATTTATGATTTTTACTTGAATAAAATATCTAATATGAATATAATTATTAAATAACAAAATACAATATATAAAAGAATAAAATGGAAGGAACAATAAAAATGGAAAAGACAAAAAAAATTGAGAAGAAAGATGGATTTATGTTAGGCGTTTTATCTTTAATGCTTTCTCAAGTTTTAATAAAAATATTAGGATTAGTTTCTAAAATATTTTTAACAAATAAAAAAGGATTTGGAGATATAGGAAATGGAATATATGGAAGTGGATATCAAATTTATGCAATGCTTCTTACAATTTCATCTATAGGAGTTCCAAATGCAATAGCAAAATTAATATCAGAAAAGGTTGCACTCGAAGATTATAAAGGTGCACATAGAGTATTTAGAATTGCTTTAGTTACATTTGGACTAATAGGTTTTGCTGGAACCTTAATACTGTTCTTAGGAGCTAGTACAATAGCAAATGCAATTGAGGTACCAGAAGCAACTTTATCATTGCAAGTGCTTTCACCATCTATAACATTTGTTACAATTGCATCTGTTATAAGAGGATATTTTAATGGTTTAGATAAAGTATCTGTTACAGCAAAAGCACAAGCTTTAGAACAAGTATTTAAAACAACAATTACTATTTCGGCAGTTGAACTTATAGGAATAAGAACAAATTTAGATACAACACTAATGGCTGCAGGAGCAAACTTAGCTACTACATTGTCTGTATTATTAAGCTTTTTATACATATTATTGTATTATAGAAACTTTAAGAAAGTTGTTGCACCAAAAATAAAAAATACAATAAATTCTAAACAAGAAAGAGTAAAAAGAATTGTAAAAAGAATACTTATTGTTTCAATACCAATTACACTAAGTGCAATAATGTCTACTTTATCTAAAATTGTAGATATAGTAACTGTTGTAAAAGGTTTGAAAACATTTTTACCAGACGCCGTAGCTAAAGCACAATATGGAATACTATCTGGAAAAGTAGATACATTAGCAACACTACCGCTATCTTTTAATATAGCATTTGCTACTGCTTTAGTACCATCAGTTTCAGGATTAATGGCAAAAAAAGATACAAAAACAGCAGGAAAAAGAATATCTTTTTCATTATTAACCACAATGATAATAGGGCTTCCTTGTACATTTGGAATGATGGTATTTGCACAACCGATAATAAATTTATTGTTTCCAAATGCAACAGATGGAGGATTTTTATTACAAATATTTTCTTTAACAATTATATTTGCAGTTTTAATGCAAACTACAAATGGAGCATTACAAGGATTAGGAAGAATAATTGTACCAGCAGTTACCTCTTTTATAGGAGTGGCATTAAAATTAATATTTAATTTAATATTAGTTCCAAATCCTGCTTTGGGAGTAAACGGAGCAGCAATAGCATCTGTAATAAACAACTTCTTTGCATTTTTGTTAAGCTTTTTGATTTTAAGAAAGACAATAAAATTAGAATTGAATTTTAAGAAATTTATATTAAAACCAGTGATTGCTACATTTGCAATGTGCGTATGTTCTTACTATATATACACATTATTACTTTTAGTAATATCAGAAAAAATTGCTACTTTACTTGCTTTAGTAATTGCAGTAATAATTTATTTAATAATGGTAATAATACTAAAAATATTTACAAAAGAAGAAATACTAATGATTCCATATGGTCAAAAGATAAATAAAATGGTTGAAACCATTGGTATATATAAGAAAGAAGAAAATAAAGAATAAGAAAACAATTTACAAAAATTGCCTGTATTCTTACAGAACTAAAGGGTGTAAAGAAAAAAGTTCAAAAAAAAAGAAGGATTTTATTTTATTATGACGAATAATGCTAGTGTAGAAGTAAATTCTACATATTTCAAACTTTTTAGGAGGTAAATTAAATGAACAAATCTGATTTAGTAGCAGCAATGGCTGCAAAAACAGGAGACACAAAAAAAAGTGCAGAAGAAACATTAAACGCATTTATAGATGTTGTTACTGATGCATTAGTTAAAGGAGAAAAAGTACAATTAGTTGGTTTCGGTTCTTTCGAAGTTAGAAAAAGAGCTGCTAGAAAAGGTAGAAACCCACAAACTAAAGAAGAAATAAAAATACCAGCATCAAAAGCTCCAGTATTCAAAGCTGGAAAAGCATTAAAAGATTTAGTAAACAAAAAATAATTTATCATATAGATAATGAATTCATTAAAGGACATCTAAAAGATGTCCTTTTTTATGTAGAATAATTGTTGCATTAAATAGCAAACAATAGTATAATAGGCATTGCTTAGAAGGGGCATAAAAAAATGAAAAAATATAAAAAAATGATAAATATAATATGTAAAGTAATAGTTTTTGGTATAATAGCAATATTTATTTGCAGTGTTCTTAATAAAATATTTATTCCTAAATGGTCAGATGCTACTGGAGGTGCTTCAAGAAGAATTAAGGGAATTTATAATGAACCTAAAAATACAATAGATGTAGCAATGCTTGGAAATAGTGATATATATAGTGGAATTTCAACGATGAAATTGTGGAATGATGCAGGAATATCAAGCTACCATATAAGCAATCCTTCACAAACTGTATGGGTTTCATACTATATGGCTAAAGAGTTTTATAAAAGGCAACAGCCTAAACTAGTTATAATAGATGCAGACTATGTTTTTCAAACAAAAGATTCAAGAAATGATATTCGAAAAACAGTTGATTGTATGAAATTTGGAGTAAATAAATTATCTATTATAGCAAATCCAGATGTAAGAGTTTCAAAATCTGCAAGAATTACTTATCTATTTCCATTATTGAGGTATCATTCAAGATGGAGCGAATTAGAAGAAAAAGATTTTAAAGAAGGTTTTTCAAAGTATGATTCTAAATTTGGAGGCTATGAACTAGATAAAAATATAAAAGGTTATAATAGAAAAAGTAAATTAAAGAAAAAAGAAGAAAACAAAAAAATAGAACGCATTCCTAAAAAGAGTAAAAAATATTTAGATAAAATATTAGAATTGTGTAAGAAAAATAATTCTAAGGTAATGTTTGTATACATTCCAACAGATGATGCTTGGACAGAATGCAAAAGTAATTTAATTAAGCAATATGCAGAAGAAAATAATGTTCCTTATATAGATTACAATTTAGATGAAGAATTTGATTGGAAAAAGTTTGGAAGAGATGAAGGAAAACATTTAAATACATATGGAGCAGAATATATTACACAAAAACTAGAAGAAAGTATTAAAGAATACAATTTACCAAATCACAAAAATGAAGAACAGTATTCAAAATGGAATGAAAACTATAAATTATATGAAAAAATGAAAAAATAGAAGAAGTGAAATTTGAATTCACTTCTTTTATTGATTTAATTTTCTTTTTTGAATACGATATGTTACTTTAGCCACGATAGAAGATGGTATTATCTTTGCAAAAAATCTTGCTAATTTTATATCAAGACCTGGTACAATATAGAATTTATTTAGATGTTTAATAGCATAATTTGCAACTTGAAAACTATTTGCTTCTCTTAAATGAAATTTTACATTTGCAACTTTGTTAAAATTGGTATTAACAGGACCAGGGCATAGTATACTAATTTTAACACTAGACTTTTCTTTTTTTAATTCTTCTCGAATTCCTTCAGATAATCTTACTATATATGCTTTTGTTGCATAATAAGTAGACATTAAAGGACCTGGCATGAATCCAGCAATTGATGCAACATTTAATATATGACCGCTATTTTTCTTTTCCATATTTATTAAATAAAGTTTTGTTAATATGTGATATGCTGTAATATTTGTAGAAATCATAGACAGTTCTTTATCTAAACTAGTAGAAGAAAAATTGCCACAATCTCCAAATCCAGCATTATTAATTAATAAATCCATATCTGGATAATTATTATATAACATTTTGCAGTTTTCACTAATACTTAAGTCAAGACAAACAATTTCAATATTTGTAGATAGTTCTTTTTTTACTTCTTCTAATTTTTCTTTATCTCTAGCTACTAAAACTAAGTCATACCCTTTTTTAGACAGTATTTTTGCAAATTCTCTTCCTATTCCAGAAGAAGCACCTGTAATTAAAGCTCTCATAAAAAACCTCCTAAATAAGTTATGAATAATATAACATAACTTATACTATAAAACAACTAAATATTAATAATAAAAAATAACTAAATAGACACATAGAATTCATAAATATAATGTAAAATAATTTAAAAGTGATAAATTATATTAAATATTGTTAAAATTAGAGGAAACACATGAAAATTTATTCAAATCTTAAAATTAATTTTATTTCTATTATTATTTCAATAATAATTTACTTTTTTATAATCTATTATATTCCAAAACTATATACAACTATTAAATCATTTTTTTATTTTAAAACTCAACCCAACATAACAAAAGAATATGAGGAAGAAAGCTCGAATTTTGTTATATACTAGGGCTTTTTTAATTGACATATTTAATTGATGCAGATATAATATTAGTAGTAATTAAAATGAGGTAATAAATATGAAAAAAATGTTGGAAATAGTTATAAAATATAAAATACAAATAATTGTAATTGTTATGCTAATTGTTTTAATACCAATTATAAAAATAACAAAAAATAAATTTAAAAAAGATTATGATCTAGAAACAGTAAATACTGAAAAGTATTTTGTTTTAGAAAGTGATGGAAAAAGTGGAATAATAGATGATAAAGGTAACATTGTTATTGAGCCTAAATACTATGATATTCATATTCCAAACCCATCAAGTGCAATATTTGTTTGTTATTTTGATTACAATGATAAAACAGGAAAATGCAGAACAAAAGTAATTAACTCACAAGAAACAGAATTATTTTCAAAATATAATGAGCTTGATACAATAGCTCTAAATGGAATAGAAACATCAATGCCATACGAAAAAAATTTATTAAAATATAAAGCTAATAATAAGTATGGAATAATAGATTTAAGTGGAAAAATGCTAACAGAAGCAATATACGATGAAGTTGAAGGACTAAGCTGCAAAGAAGGAGAGCTTTTAGTAAAAAAAGATGGAAAATATGGAGTAATAAATAACAAAGGAGTAGAACTAATAAAAATAAAGTATGATTATATATCAGGAGATGAATATTATACATCTAATAATGGCTATAAATTATCTGGATATATAGTTGGAGAGAAAACAAAAGAAGGATACAGATACGGATATTTAAACGAAAAACAAAAAATGTTATTAAACTTAGATTATAGCGAAATTATAAGAATTGGTGATGTAAAAACAGAAGATACAGATAAAAATATATTTATAATAGCAAGAAAGAATGGTCAATGTGGTTTAATAAAAAATAAAAAAGTAATAATAGATTTCAAATACCAAGACATTGATTATAGCGGTATAGAGAATTTATTTATAGTAACAAGAAGCACAAAATTAGGAGTATGCAGTTCAAAAGGAAAAAAGATATTGCCTACTCAATATGACGAGATTAATGTATATAGCAATTATATAGAAACAAAAAGTAAAGAAAAAATAGTATATTATGATTTAAATGGAAAAGAAATAGAAGAACCAAAAAAAGAGAAAGAAGAAATAAAAGAAGAAGCAAATAATAATGCAGCAAAAATGGCAAATCCAACTTTGGTGCCAACTCAAAAAAATGGAAAATGGGGCTTTGTAGATAAAAATTCTAAAGTGGTAATAGATTATATTTATGATGAAGTAACAGAAATGAATAAATATGGATTTGCAGGAATAAAAAAGAATGGAAAGTGGGGTTCTATAGACGAAGAAGGAAAAATTATTCAAAATCCAACTTATAAATTGGATAGCCTAGATGAAATAAGTTTTATAGGAAAATATTATAAAGTAACCTATGATTATAGAACTACATTTTATACGGATAGCCTATATGTAGAAGGTATATCAGATGAAAATTAAGGAGAAAAAAATGAGTATAAATATAGATAATGGTATATTAGAACTTTCAAATAAAGTAGAAAAAAAGATAGAAGAAACAATAAAAGACATAGACAAAAATTGTATGTATTTTAGCCAAAAAGTTTTAAATGCATTTCAAAACAATAATATTTCAGATATGCATTTTCAATCAACAACAGGTTATGGCTATTCAGATATTGGAAGAGATACAATAGAAAAAGTATTTGCAGAGGTGTTAGGAGCAGAAGATAGCCTAGTAAGGAGTCAATTTATATCTGGTACTCATGCTTTAACAGTAACATTATTTGCGCTATTAAGACCAAATGATACATTACTTAGTATTACAGGAAAACCATATGATACTCTAGACCAGATAATAGGAATTGAAGAAAATGAAAGTTCATTAAAAGCTTTTGGAGTAAAGTATGAACAAATAGATTTAAAAGATAATGATTTCGACTATGAAGAAATAGAAAAAAGAGTTAAAAAAGGCAATATAAAGGTAATTGAAATACAAAGATCAAAGGGATATTCTACTAGAGAAAGTTTAGTAATAGACAAATTAGAAAAGGTTATTAAGCTAATAAAAAGCATTAATAAAGATATAATAATTATGGTAGACAATTGTTATTGCGAGTTTGTAGAAAGAAAAACACCAATAGAAGTAGGAGCAGATGTTATAGTAGGATCTCTCATTAAAAATCTAGGAGGAGGAATTGCGCCAAACGGAGCATATGTTGCTGGAAAAAAGGAATTAGTAGATTTAGCAGCACAAAGATTAACTGTACCAGGACAAGGAAAAGAAGTAGGACCTACTCTTGGAATAAATAAAAGTATTCTTCAAGGATTATATATGGCTCCATCTGTTGTAGCTAGTAGTTTAAAAACAGCTATTTTTGCAAGTTGCATATTAGAAGAGCTAGGCTATAAAGTATCACCTAAATACAATAGTAAAAGAGCAGATATAGTACAAAACATAGAATTTGGCGAAGCAGATAAATTAATAAAATATTGTCAAGGAATACAAATGGGTTCAGCAATAGATTCAAACTCTATACCAGAGCCATGGGATATGCCAGGATATACAGACAAAGTAATAATGGCAAGTGGTAGCTTTATACAAGGATCTTCAATAGAAATTAGTTGCGATGGACCTATAAGACCACCATATATAGCATATATGCAAGGTGGATTAACATATGAATATGGAAAACTTGCAGTAATGCAAGCAGTATCAAACATGAAATAAATTTAAATAGAGGTAAAAATGAAAATAGTTGTAATTGGTGGTGGGCCAGCAGGAATGATGGCTGCAATATCTGCTAAAACACATTATCCAAAAGAAGAAGTAATTATATTAGAAAAAAATGATAATTTAGGAAAGAAACTATTAATTACAGGAAAAGGAAGATGTAATATAACTAGCAGTTTAAATATAGAAGAATTTATAAAAATAAATAAGAGCCAAGAAGAAATAAACCAATTATCTCCACTTGTATGGGCATATGTAGGAGACGCAGTATATGAACTTTATATTAGAACATATTTAGTAGATACAACAAAATTAAATCCACATAAATTGCACATAGAAGCTATTAATTATGTAAAAGCAAGTGCACAAGCAAATTTTTTAAATAAATTTTATGACCAATTAACAGATGAAGAAAAAGATATTGTAAGAAGAGGAAGAAATGCAAATAATCATCATTTGCCTAAAAATGCTAATGTTCATGAATATATGTATTCAACGGCATTTGAGGCTTTAATTGGTTATTTATATCTTACAAAAAAATATGAAAGAATAAAAGAGCTTGTAGAAAAGTATATTTTAGAAAAAAATTAAGTCACATTTTTCTGTTTAAAAAATAAAATTACTAATATAATAATATTATATTAGGAGGATATGTATGAAAAATAAATTTCTAGTTTTGGGTGGAGACTTAAGAAGTATAAAATTAGCTGAAATGCTTGCTGAAGATGAAAATAAAGTTTACTCATATGG